>JAQGMN010000110.1 GCA_028292345.1 Polaromonas sp.
CCGACGAACATGTGGTGCGCCTCCTCGGTCAGCATGAACTTGGTCGTGCGGGCCAGCGGATCGAACGCGCTTTCGGCCAGCGCGCACAGCTGGTACTTGCCGTCGCGGTCGGTGAAGTAGGTGAACATGAAAAAGCTCAGCCAGTCGGGCGTCTTTTCGTTGAAGGCGCCCAGGATGCGCGGGTTGTTCGCGTCGCCGCTGCGGCGTTCGAGCAGGCCCTCGGCTTCTTCCCGCCCGTCGCGGCCGAAATGCTTGTGCAGCAGGTACACCATGGCCCACAGGTGGCGGCCTTCCTCGACGTTGATCTGGAACAGGTTGCGCAGGTCGTACATGCTGGGCGCGGTCAGGCCGAGGTGGCGCTGCTGCTCGACCGAGGCCGGCTCGGTGTCGCCCTGCGTCACGATGATGCGGCGCAGGTTGGCGCGGTGCTCTCCGGGCACGTCGGTCCAGGCTTTTTCACCCTTGTGGTCGCCGAAATGGATTTCGCGGTCGGCGCTGCCGGGGTTGAGGAAGATGCCCCAGCGGTAGTCGCGCATCTTCACATGGCCGAACTGCGCCCAGCCCTGCGGATCGACGCTGACGGCGGTGCGCAGGTACACGTCCATGTGGGTCGAGCCTTCGGGGCCGACGTCGTCCCACCAGTTGATGAAGTTGGGCTGCCACTGCTCCAGCGCGCGCTGCAGCGTGCGGTCGTCGCCCAGGTTGACGTTGTTGGGAATCTTTTCGCTGTAGTTGATGCCGGACATCTTGAATCTCCAATGAAAGGGGTCTGGTTCGGTGGAACGGTTTCGGTTGCGGCACGCCACCCGGTTTCATGCCGCACAACGAGAAAGCGCAAGGGTTCAAGACGCCCGACAGATTTTTGCTACTGAATTCATAGCTGTTTATGCTTGCCAAGCATGCGCAAAAGGCATATTTGATGATAAAAATTCGTTCACTGATTGAAACCGGTGCGTTCTAGACGCGGTTCCAGTCGAATTGCGATTTTTCGCCCTTGCCGTACACCTTGAGCGCGCCTTTTTCGCCCACGGCATTGGGCCGCTGGAAAATCCAGTTCTGCCAGGCGGTGAGCCGGCCGAAAATCCGGGTGAACATGTTTTCAGGTCCGTTGAAGCGCAGGTTCGCCTCCATCCCGGTGAGCGCATCGGGCGACATCGACACCCGCTCCTCGACGGCAATGCGCACCTCGTCAAGCCAGTCGATGTCGTCGGGGTTGGACGTGACCAGCCCCAGGCCAAACGCGGCATCGGCATCGAGCGGCTGGCCGGCCCTGGCACGCACGGCTTCGAGCGCCGGCTGCTCGTCGTAGAAGCGCCGGCCCAGCCGGCTCTGGCCGGTGACCATCGGGTAGAGGCCGAAATTGGTGTCGGCCACGGTGATGGTGGGCGCGGCAGCTTCATCGCCCGGCAGTGCCAGGTGGTAGCTGCGGTCGCAGGCCAGCGCCAGTTCCAAGTAGGTGCCGGCAAAGCACGAACCCGGCTCGATCAGCGCAAACAGGCTGCGCGACGACAAGTCCAGGCGGCTGAGCGTGCGGCGCAGCAGGCCAATGGTTTCGCGCACCAGCCAGTGGTTCTGGTGCGCCAGCAGCACGGCGTCCATGGCCAGCACGGCCGCGGCGTCGCCCTCGGTCTTGATCAGCCAGACGCCGATGTCGAGTTCATTGGTCCGCATCATCAGGATGGCGTCTTCCAGTTCGCGCGCCATGGCCAGCGGGAACCAGCCGGCGCCCAGCGCCTCGATGCCGGCGATGTCTGTGGGCTGCTCGCCCGGGGGCGCCTTGACCGTCCAGGTTGCGGTGCGCTTGGCGCGCTCGATCTCGACCGCGACATGGGTGTAGCGCAGCGCGTCGGCTTGCAGGCTGCGGTTCAGCGGGGTTAGCGCCACGCCCTTGCCGTCGGCCGGCCGGTCGCTCTGCGCGGCCAGCGCCAGCGCGCGCGCCTGCACCTTCTGGGCAAAATCGACCGCCTTGGCAATGTCATCGACCAGGCGCCAGTCCTTGGCCTTCTGGCCGCGCACGCCTTCGACGCTGGTGCAGAACAGGTCGGCCAGGTCGTGCCGCACATGGCGCTTGTCGGTCACACGCGTCAGGCCGCCGGTGCCGGGCAGCACGCCGAGCAGCGGCACTTCGGGCAGGCTGACGGAGCTTGACCGGTCGTCGATCAGGATGATCTCGTCACAGGCCAGCGCCAGTTCGTAGCCGCCGCCGGCGCAGGCGCCATTGACGGCCGCCAGGAACTTCAGGCCGCTGTAGCGCGAGGAATCCTCCAGTCCGTTGCGGGTTTCGTTGGTGAACTTGCAGAAGTTGACCTTCCAGGAGTGGCTGCTCACGCCCAGCATGAAGATGTTGGCGCCGGAGCAGAACACTTTTTCCCTGGCGCTGGTGACGACGACGGTGCGCACTTCGGGATGCTCGAAGCGGATGCGGTTGATGGCGTCGTTCAGTTCAATGTCCACACCGAGGTCGTAGCTGTTGAGCTTGAGCTTGTAACCCGGACGCAGGCCGCCGTTTTCATCGATGTCCACCGCCAGCGTGGCAACAGGGCCGCTGAAGCTGAGTTTCCAGTGCTTGTACTGCGACGGGTCGGTCTGGTAGTTCACGGTAGCGATGGTCATGGCCTGCTGTCCTCATTTTGATGCATGAAAATGCAATTCTTGAAATCCTGTTACGCATAATAATGCACATCACGCCAGTCAAACAAGCATTTTTATGCAATTGTTGTAATTCCTCAGTCCGGTAGCTGCAGCGCCTGCCGCACGGTCTGGCGCAGGATCTGGAATGACGCATCCAGCGGCTGGGCGCTGGTGTCCACCTTGTATTGCGCCTTTGAATAGAAGGCCGCACGGCCGGAAAGAATTCCCTTGAGGTCTTCCATCGCCTGCTTGCTGGCCGCCATGGGCCGCAGGTCACCCTGCGCCTGCACCCTTTTCATGTGGTCTTCCGGGTCGGCCTGCAGCCAGACGGTGGTGCAGTGCGACAGCAGCTGGTTGAAGGTGGCCGGGTCAGACACCAGTCCGCCCGGGGTTGCAATGACCGCTTCCGGGTAGATCTGGACGGCCTCTTCCAGCGCCCGGCGCTCATAGCGCCGGTAGGCGTTCATGCCGTACAGCGCCTGAATTTCCGAGACACTGCAGCCCGCGAACTTCTCGATTTCACGGCTCAGTTCCACAAAGGGAAAACCGAGGTCTTCGGCCAGCAGCGCGCCCAGCGTGGATTTGCCCGCGCCGCGCAAGCCGATCAACGCCACCCGCGAACAGGTGACGGCATGGCCACCGCCGGTGCCCAGCATTTCGCCAATGGCAATGCGGACACGGCGCAGCGAAGCGTCGTCGCGGGACTCGAGCAGCTCGCGTATCAGCAGCCATTCGGGCGAAGAGGTCGTCACGTCGCCGATCAGTTCGGCCAGCGAGCACTGCAGCGCCCGGGCCACCTGCAGCAGGACAAGGATGGAGGCATTGCCTTCGCCATATTCAAGGTTCGCCAGATGCCGTTCGGACACGTCGGCCGCGATCGACACGGCCTTGCGCGTCATGCCGCGCCGAGCGCGCAAGGCCTTGACACGCTCGCCCAGGGCAACCAGAAAGGGATTTTTTTCATCGGTTTCGGCCGCATCGTTCGTGGAAAGCGTCATTTCAGACGAAACAGGTGTTAACCCTGCTGTATGCAATATATTGCTTGACATTGTGTTTTTCAGGAATTATGGTTTCTACAAGCACAATAATTCATATCGATTGAATTGACAAGTTCAACGCACCATACGGAGAACACGGGTGAAACCTGAGCGATTCCGCGAACAGATGACGCAACTGACGGCCGGCCGCTTGATGCCTGGCTCATGATCTTTCAGCATCAAATATGCCTCTTTCGCATATACAGCAAGCGCAGGCAGCTATGAATCCAGTAGCAATTATCGCCTTGCAACTGCGATTCGGTTTTGAGCAAAAACGAGGAAACAAAACATGACCACCCCCTCCAGCGCCGCGCCACGCATTGCCGAGCCTGGCGCACCGTTCAACTTTGCCCAGTACCTGATCGACTGCAATGCCGCGCGCCCCGCCAAGGCCGCCTACATCGACGATGCAGGCACCTTGCGCTACGGCGAACTGGCCGAGCGCATCCGCCGCCTGGCGGCCGCGCTGCTCGCCAGCGGGATTCGGCGCGAGGAGCGCGTGCTGCTCTTGATGCACGACTGCGGCGACTGGCCGGTCAGTTTCCTGGGCGCGATGTATGCGGGTATCGTGCCGGTGGCGGTCAACACGCTGCTGACGAGCGATGACTATGCCTTCATGCTGGCGCACAGCCGCGCCCAGGCCGTGCTGGTCTCTGGCGCGCTGCTGCCGATGCTGAACGAAGCCCTGCGCAAGGCCGCGCATGAGGTCAGGACGGTGATTGTTTCGCGCCACGACGGGCTGCTGCCTGAAGGCGCTGTGGCATTTGACACGCTGGTCGCGCAGCACGCCCCCTTGACCCGCCCGGCTCAGACGGGGCCGGACGATCCGGGTTTCTGGCTGTATTCCTCCGGCTCCACGGGCAAGCCCAAAGGCACGCTGCACACGCAGTCCAACCCATACTGGACCGCCGCGCTGTACGGCAAGCCGGTGCTGGGCATCACCGAGCAAGATGTATGCTTTTCGGCGGCCAAGCTGTTTTTCGCCTACGGCCTGGGCAATTCCTTGAGCTTTCCGCTCAGCGTGGGCGCCACCGTGGTGCTGATGGCCGAGCGGCCCACGCCCGCGGCCACCTTCAAGCGCTGGCTGGACCACCAGCCGACGGTTTTCTTCGGCGCGCCCACCGGCTTTGCCGGCATGCTGGCCGCGCCCGGCCTGCCAGCCAAAAACCAGGTGTCGCTGCGCCTGGCGTCCTCGGCGGGCGAGGCCTTGCCGGCCGACCTGGGCGAGCGCTTCACGGCGCACTTTGGCATCGAGATCATCGACGGCATCGGCTCGACGGAAATGCTGCACATCTATTTGTCCAATGTGCCCGGAAAGGTGCGCTACGGCACAACCGGCTGGCCCGTTCCCGGCTACCAGGTCGAACTGCGCGGCGACAATGGCCGACCGGTTCCCGATGGCGACACCGGCGATCTGTACGTCAAGGGGCCCAGCGCGGCGCTGATGTACTGGGGCAACCGCGACAAGTCCCGGGACACTTTTCAGGGCGCCTGGACGCAAAGCGGCGACAAGTATGTTCGCAACGCCGACGGCACCTACACCTACTCGGGCCGCAGCGACGACATGCTCAAGGTCAGCGGCATCTATGTGTCGCCGTTCGAGGTCGAGGCCACGCTGTCGCAGCATCCCGCCATTCTGGAAGCGGCGGTCATTGGCGTGCTGGATGCCGAAGGGCTGACCAAGACCAAGGCTTACGTCGTCCTCAAGTCCGGCCAGAACGTAAGCGAATCCGAGCTGAAAGCGTTTGTCAAGGAGCGGCTGGCACCGCACAAATACCCGCGCACCATCGAATTCATGGCCGAGCTGCCCAAGACGGCCACGGGGAAGATCCAGCGCTTCAAGCTGCGCGAATTGCAGGGCGTGGCCCCATGACAGAGGCGGTGGCCTTTATCGACATCGCCTGGGCTGGCCGCACGGTCCGCATCGAGCACCAGTGGATAGGGCGCTGCCGGACGGCGGCGCCGCTGGTCGTTTTCCTGCATGAAGGCCTGGGGTCGCTGTCGATGTGGAAGGATTTTCCGCAGCGCCTGTGCGAGGCTGCCGGCTGCCGGGGGCTGGTGTATTCACGCCCCGGCTACGGCCGTTCGACGCCGCGCGCCGCCGAAGAAGCCTGGGGCCTGGACTTCATGCACCGCCAGGCGCAGGAGGTGCTTCCCGCCTTGCTGCAAGCGCTGGGCATTGGCGCTGCAGCTGACGGCAAGCCCTGGCTCCTGGGCCACAGCGATGGCGGCTCCATTGCCCTGTTGTATGCAGCCCGGTATCCGCAGAACCTGGCCGGCGCCATCGTGCTGGCGCCGCACATCCTGGTCGAGGAGGTGTCGGTGAGCAGCATCGAAAAAACGCGCACCGCTTATCTGGAAACCGACTTGCGCCAGCAATTGGCACGCCACCATGACGACCCGGATTCGGCCTTCTGGGGGTGGAACGACATCTGGCTCAAGCCATCCTTCAGGCACTGGTCCATCGAGAAGGAAATCGGCGCCATTCGCTGCCCGCTTCTGGCTGTGCAGGGGCTGGACGACGAATACGGGACGCTTGCGCAGATCCGACGCATTGCCCGCCAGGTACCCCAGACCGAACGGCTTGAATTGCCCGGCTGCGGACATTCCCCCCACCGTGACCAGCCTGAAAAGCTGATCGCAGCCGCCGCCGAGTTCATTCAACGACAAACGCAACGATCAAGAACGGACTGATCCCTGCCCTTTCCATCACTTCGATGAGATTGGAAAGACAAAGTCTCCGGTGGAATTGACTCTGATTGGTGCGAGAGACGGGACTTGAACCCGTATGACCTTTCGATCGGCAGATTTTAAGTCTGCTGCGGCTACCGATTACGCCACTCTCGCGGGTGAATTTTTAGAAAGCTGCTGGCTGAGCCAAACTGTATTGTCAAACAAAAAGCCCCTTTTCAGGGGCTTGATGGTCATCATTTGATGGAGGCGCGGCCCGGAGTCGAACCGGGCTAGCCGGATTTGCAATCCGGTACATAACCGCTTTGTTACCGCGCCGTGTCCTTTTGATATTTTCCAACCAAAAAGGGCAGCATTTTGAAGTGCTGCCCTTTGAATTGGAGCGGGAAAAGAGGCTCGAACTCTCGACCTCAACCTTGGCAAGGTTGCGCTCTACCAACTGAGCTACTCCCGCGAGTCTAGCTATAAATTATAGCTTGGTTTTTTCAGCCTTCCAGATTTTCGAATGAAAAACTGGCGGCATTATTCGATGGAGGCGCGGCCCGGAGTCGAACCGGGCTAGCCGGATTTGCAATCCGGTACATAACCGCTTTGTTACCGCGCCCTCTTTTTTCTTTTCGTATTTTCCAACCAAAAAGGGCAGCATTTTGAAGTGCTGCCCTTTGAATTTGGAGCGGGAAAAGAGGCTCGAACTCTCGACCTCAACCTTGGCAAGGTTGCGCTCTACCAACTGAGCTACTCCCGCGAGTCTAGCTACAAATTATAGCTTGGTTTTTAACGATTTCCCGGATGAGGAAAAAGTTTGCTCAATGCTTGACGGTTCCAACGGTTTGCGAAGGAGCGGCAGCGCTGGCTGCGGCAATCAACGCGACTTCTTCATCCGTCAAGGGCACCGGCTGGCGCTCCAGGGCAACCTGCAGAACCTGGTCAATCCACTTCACGGGAATGATTTCCAGACCGGCTTTCACATTGTCCGGAATTTCCTGAAGGTCCTTGGCGTTTTCCTGCGGGATCAGCACAGTCTTGATGCCTCCGCGCAGGGCGGCCAACAGTTTTTCTTTCAAACCGCCAATGGCAGTGACCTCTCCCCTCAGCGTGATTTCACCCGTCATGGCCACGTCGCCACGCACAGGAATTCCAGTCAAAGCAGAAACAAACGCAGTGGTCATGGCGGCACCTGCGCTCGGGCCATCCTTGGGGGTTGCGCCATCAGGGACATGGATATGAATGTCGCGTTTCTCGAACATTTCGTCCTTGATGCCCAAACCCCTGGCGCGGCTTCGAACCACGGTACGGGCCGCTTCGACGGATTCCTTCATCACATCGCCCAATGACCCTGTGCGGGTGATGACACCCTTGCCTGGCATGACTGCCGCCTCGATCGTCAGAAGGTCACCGCCCACCTCAGTCCAGGCCAGTCCGACAACCTGGCCCACCTGATTGTTCTTTTCCGCACGGCCGTAATCGTATTTGCGAACACCCAGGAATTCATTCAGGTTGTCTGGCGTGACGAGCACTTTGGGTGTCATTTTCTTGAGTTGTATGCCCTTGACCACCTTTCGGCAAATCTTGGACAGTTCCCGCTCCAGCGAGCGAACACCGGCTTCACGCGTGTAGTAGCGCACGATGTCACGCACCGCCTGCTCCTGCACTTCCAGTTCGTCCTCCTTCACGCCGTTGTTCTTGACCTGCTTGGGCAGCAGGTATCGCATGGCAATGCTGGTCTTTTCATCTTCGGTGTAGCCCGACAAACGGATGACTTCCATGCGGTCCAGCAGCGCCGGCGGAATATTCATCGAATTCGACGTTGCCACAAACATCACGTCGCTCAAATCAAAATCGACCTCGACATAGTGGTCGCCAAAGGTGTGGTTCTGTTCCGGATCGAGCACCTCCAGCAACGCGCTGGAGGGATCGCCCCGAAAATCAGTGCCGAGCTTGTCGATCTCGTCAAGCAGAAACAAAGGATTGCGCGTGCCGGACTTGCTCAGGTTCTGCAATACCTTGCCGGGCAGAGCGCCAATATAAGTACGGCGGTGTCCGCGGATTTCTGCCTCGTCGCGCATACCGCCCAAAGCCATCCGAACATACTTGCGACCGGTGGCTTTGGCAATCGACTGGCCAAGCGACGTTTTTCCGACACCCGGAGGGCCGACAAGGCAAAGAATCGGCGCCTTCAATTTGTCTACCCGCTGCTGCACCGCAAGGTATTCGACAATGCGGTCCTTGACCTTTTCAAGGCCGTAGTGGTCCTCATTCAGCACGGCTTCGGCATTGACCAGGTCATGCTTGATCTTGGTTTTCTTGCTCCAGGGCAGACCGAGCAACACATCGATGTAGCTGCGCACAACCGTGGCTTCCGCCGACATGGGCGACATGAGCTTCAGCTTCTTGAGTTCACTTTCTGCCTTCTTACGGGCTTCCAGCGGCATCTTGGCATTCTTGATCTTCTTTTCGATCTCTTCGAGATCTGCGCCTTCCTCACCCTCACCCAGTTCCTTCTGGATGGCCTTCACCTGTTCGTTCAGGTAGAAGTCACGCTGGTTCTTTTCCATCTGCCGCTTCACGCGGCCACGGATCTTCTTGTCCACATTCAGAATATCGACTTCGCGCTCAAGCTGCTCGTACAGATTCTCAAGACGCGCCTTGACATTGTCCAGATCCAGAATGACCTGCTTGGCATCGAGCTTGAGCGGCAGGTGCGCCGCGATGGTGTCCGCCAGCCGACCGGCATCGTCGATGCTGGATATCGATGTCAGGATCTCGGGTGGTATTTTCTTGTTCAGCTTGACGTAATGGTCAAACTGCTGGGTCACGGCGCGGCGCAAGGCCTCGACCTCGCTGCCCTTGTTGCCCGCCACAAGGGCCACGGGCTCGACCGGTGTCACATTGGCGGTGAAGTGATGCTCGCCCTCCTCGATCTTGTTGACCCTGGCGCGCTGCTGCCCTTCAACCAGGACCTTGACCGTTCCGTCAGGCAACTTCAGGAGTTGAAGGATGGTGGCCACGCAGCCCACCTCGAACATGTCATCAACAGACGGTTCGTCCTTGGCAGCGGTTTTCTGGGCCACCAGCATGATGCGCCGCTCGGACTCCATGGCCAGTTCCAGGGCCTTGATGCTCTTGGGTCGGCCAACGAACAGCGGGATCACCATATGGGGAAAAACCACGACATCGCGCAACGGCAGCAATGGCAATTCGACAGGAGTTGCAGGGAGAAAAGTTTGTGCAGACATATTAAAACCTTAAACCTTCATAACAAGGCAAAACGCAGCCATCCTTTTCAGGATCGGGCGAAATTGTAGTAACCGGGGACGAGCGTGCCCATTCAGGCCTCTGCCTCGCCTGGGCCGGAACTCAGGCTTTCTTGGCGGCTTCGCGGTAGACCAGCAGCGGCGGCTTGTTTTCCTCAATCGTCGCTTCGTCAACGACCACCTTGTCAACATTGCTGGTGGTCGGCAGATCAAACATGGTGTCGATCAGGGATTGCTCCAGAATCGAGCGCAGGCCGCGCGCGCCGGTCTTGCGGGCAAGCGCCTTGCGGGCGATGGCCTTGAGGGCCGATGGCCTGATCTCCAGATCCACGCCCTCCATGGCCAGCAATTTGCTGAACTGCTTGACCACGGCATTCTTTGGTTCCGTCAGGATCCGGACCAGCGCATCTTCGCTGAGCTCGGCCAGGGTGGCAATGACCGGCATCCGCCCGACCAGCTCGGGAATCAGGCCGAACTTGATCAGGTCTTCGGGTTCGACATCCTTGAACGCTTCAGTCAGACTCCGGGCCTTTTTGCTTTTGACGGCAGCGCCGAAACCAATCCCGGATGCTTCGGTACGGCCCTCGATGACTTTTTCAAGTCCGGAAAATGCGCCGCCGCAAATAAATAGGATATTGGTGGTGTCAACCTGCAGAAAATCCTGGTTCGGATGCTTGCGTCCACCCTGTGGCGGCACGGAAGCCATCGTGCCTTCCATCAGCTTGAGGAGCGCCTGCTGCACGCCTTCGCCCGACACATCGCGGGTGATGGACGGGTTGTCGGATTTACGCGAAATCTTGTCGATTTCGTCGATGTAGACAATCCCCTGCTGGGCGCGGTCGACCTCGTAATTGCAGCTTTGCAGCAGCTTCTGGATGATGTTTTCCACGTCTTCGCCGACATAGCCGGCTTCGGTCAGGGTGGTGGCATCGGCCATGACAAAAGGCACGTTCAGTGTCCGGGCCAGCGTCTGCGCCAGCAGCGTCTTGCCGGAACCCGTGGGTCCGATCAGCAAGATGTTGCTTTTGGTCAGTTCGACATCGTCCTTTTTGGCCGATTCCTTGTGACGCAGCCGCTTGTAATGGTTGTAGACGGCAACGGCCAGTGTTCGCTTGGCCGGTTCCTGGCCGATGACATAGCCGTCCAGCGTCGCCTTGATTTCTGCTGGGGTCGGCAGGTCGCTGCGCGTCTCGGTCACCTCGCTGCCCGCTGGCAATTCATCGCGAATAATCTCGTTGCACAGGTCAATGCACTCATCGCAGACAAAAACGGAAGGGCCGGCAATCAGTTTCTTGACTTCATGCTGGCTTTTGCCACAAAAAGAGCAATACAACGTCTTTTCGCTGGAGGAGCCTTTTTTATCGGCCATTGTGGGGGACACCTTTAACGTGACATGGTGAAACTATGCGCTTCGCCAATGATAACCAATAAAAAAACGGCGTTTCTGTAACAGAAAAACGCCGTTGTTGCAAAGCCGTTTTAAGCTCTACAGGGCAAATCAGGGTCGTTTGGAGATCACCTGGTCGACCACGCCATAAGCCTGGGCTTCGTCGGCGAACATGAAATAGTCGCGCTCGGTGTCGCGTTCGATTTTTTCAACCGTCTGGCCGGTGTTGTGCGCCAGGATGCGGTTCAGCTGGTCGCGCGTCTTCAGGATGTCCCTGGCATGGATTTCGATGTCCGACGCCTGTCCCTGGGCACCACCCGAGGGCTGGTGAATCATGACGCGCGAATTGGGCAGCGAAAACCGCTTGCCCTTGGTGCCGGCTGCCAGCAGGAATGCGCCCATGCTGGCGGCCATGCCGACGCAAAGCGTCGACACATCGGGCTTGATGAACTGCATCGTGTCGTAAATGGCCATGCCGGCCGTCACCGAACCGCCGGGCGAATTGATGTAGAAAGAAATGTCCTTGTCAGGATTTTCGCTTTCCAGGAACAGCAGCTGGGCGATCACCAGATTGGCAGTCTGGTCATTGACCGGGCCGACCAGGAAAATCACGCGCTCCTTTAACAGGCGCGAATAAATGTCGTAAGAACGCTCGCCGCGGCCGGATTGCTCAATGACCATGGGAACCATGCCCAGGCCCTGAATTTCCTGGCTGGCGGATTGGGCGCTGCCGTAGCCGCCGTGATTGATGTTGCTGACCATTGATTTTTCTCCAGAGATGTGAGTACTGTACCGAAAATGAGTTGGGGCCTGTACCGCAAAGCACAAGCCCCAGCATCGGGAGAAGTCAGCCGGTCAGTTCTGGCCCATCAACTCGTCAAACGAGATCGCTTTCTCGTTGACCTTGGCTTTGCCGAGAACAAAGTCGGTGACATTGTTTTCAATCACCACGGCCTCGACCTCGGCCATGCGGCTGTTGTCGCTCAGGTACCAGCGAACGACTTCCTGCGGCTTTTCATAGCTGGCAGCGAGTTCTTCGATGTGCGCCTTGAGCTGCTCGGGCTGGGCCTGCAGTTCGTTGGCGCGCACCAGTTCGGCCACCACCAGGCCCAGGCGGACACGCTTTTCCGCCTGGGGACGGAAAATGTCGTCGGGAATCGGCGCCTTGTCGGCGTCCTTGATGCCGCGCTTTTTCAGGTCGGCGCGAGCGCCTTCCACCAGGCGCTCGAGTTCGGCCTGAACGCTGGCGTTGGGCAGGTCCAGTTCGGCATGGGCCACCAGCGCATCCATCACCGCATTCTTGTTGCGGGCCAGCAAACGGAATTTGACTTCGCGCTCCAGGTTCTTCTTGATGTCCGAACGCAGGCCTTCGACCGTGGCGTCGGCAATGCCGAGCGATTGGGCCAGCGCCTCGTTGACTTCGGGCAGGTTCGCGGCTTCGATTTTCTTGACCGTCACCAGGAAATCGGCCTGCTTGCCGGCCACGTCCTTGCCGTGGTAGTCGACAGGGAAGTTCAGCGGAAAGGTCTTGCTGTCGCCGGACTTCATGCCGCGCACCGCATCTTCAAATTCCTTCAGCATCTGGCCGTCGCCGACGATGAACTGGAAATCTTCGGCCTTGCCGCCGGCGAAGGTCTCGCCGTCCATCTTGCCTTCGAAATCGATGGTCACGCGGTCGCCGTCCTGCGCAGGCGCATCGGCTGGGCGCTGGGCAAAGGTGCGGCGCTGCTTGCGCAAAATGTCGAGCGTCTTGTCGATGGCGGCGTCGCTGACTTCGGCGCTGACCTTCTCGACTTCGGCATTGGCCAGGTCGGCAATCTTGACCTCGGGATAAACCTCGAAAATCGCATCAAAGGCCAGCTCGCCTTCAGGCGCGTCTTCCTTTTCGCTGATGCGGGGCTGGCCGGCCACGCGCAGCTTGGCTTCGTTGGCGGCAACCGCAAAGGCTTCCCCGACCTTGTCGTTCATGACTTCGTAATGCACCGAATAGGCATAACGCTGGCTGACCACGCTCATCGGCACCTTGCCGGGACGGAAACCGTCCATCTTGACGGTGCGGGCCAGCTTCTTCAGGCGGGTGTTGACCTCCGACTGGATGGTATTGAGGGGCAGCGTGAGCGTCATTTTGCGCTCGAGCTTTTCAAGATTTTCAACAGTCACGGCCATGATGGTTTCCTAAAAATCAAAACTATTCAAAACAAGGCTTTCGCCTGGCATGCTGCACTTTTGCAGCAAGACCTGAATGCCTTGCGGCGCATCTGCCAATACAAAGCCTCAGGGATGGTGCGCGGGGCGGGACTCGAACCCGCACAGTATTGCTACCGTCAGGACCTAAACCTGGTGCGTCTACCAATTTCGCCACCCGCGCTCTTAGAAAAAGACAACGGGAATCCGGATGAGTTTCCAAATTCCCGCCTGAAATCGGTCAACTTTCTATTTTAGCCTGTATCCAGAGCCTGTTTTTCCGGCAATGTATCGGTCAGGACCGATTCAGGCTGCAGCGGGTCGGGCGCCCTCCTCCCGTTTGACGCGGAACCAGGCCGCATACATGGCCGGCAAGGCCAGCAGGGTCAGCACCGTCGCCACGATCAGCCCGCCCATGATCGCGACCGCCATCGGCCCCCAGAACACGCTGCGCGACAGCGGAATCATCGCCAGCACGGCGGCGGCGGCCGTCAGCACGATGGGCCGCAGCCGGCGCACGGCGGACTCGACAATCGCATCCCAGGCCGGAATGCCCTGCGCCCGGTCCTGCTCGATCTGGTCAATCAGTATGACGGAATTGCGCTGGATCATGCCCATGAGCGCAATCACGCCGAGCAGCGCGACAAAGCCGAACGGCCGGCCGAGCAGGAGCAAGGCCCCGGCCACGCCGGCGATGCCCAGCGGCCCGGTCAGGAACACCAGCATGGCGCGGCTGAAGCTGTGCAGCTGCAGCATCAGGAGCGTGAAGGTCAGGAACAGCATGATGGGAACGCCGGCAACGATGGAGGCCGAGCCCTTGCTGCTTTCCTCGACCGCGCCCGCCACGTCGATGCGGTAGCCGGCCATGCCGCCGGCGTGCCACTTCGCCTCCAGCGCCTTGAGCGCGGGCAGCAGTTGCGCGGTGACGGTTGCGCCTTGCAGGCCTTCGGCAATGTCGCCCTGCACCGTGATGGCGTAGTCGCGGTTCTCGCGCCACATCACGCCCGGCTCCCAGGCAAACACCGGCTTGGCAATCTGCGTCAGCGGAATCGACTGGCCCGACGCGGTCGGCAGGTAGGCATTGCCGATGTCGGTGATGGCGTTGCGTTCATTGAGCGGCTGGCGCATCACGATGTCGATCAGCTTGTCGCCTTCGCGGAACTGGCCCACCGGCTGGCCGCTGAGCAGCGTGCGCGCCGCCTGCGCGATCGACTGGCTGGTCACGCCCAGCGCGCGCGCCTTGGACTGGTCCACCTCCAGGCGCATCACCTTGACCGACTCGTTCCAGTTGTCGTTCACCCCGCGCATGCTGGCGTTTTCGCGCATCATCGCCTTGACCTCGTCGGCGCGCTGGCGCAGCACCAGCGGGTCGATGCCGACCACGCGGAACTGCACCGGATACGGCACCGGCGGCCCGTTCGGCAAGAGCTTGACGCGGCCGCGCACTTCAGGAAACTCGGTCGCCAGCAAGGCCGGCAGCTTGATGCGCAGCGATTCGCGCACCTTCAGGTCCCGGGGCAGCACGATCATCTGCGACACGTTGGTCTGCGGAAACACCTGGTCCAGCGGCAGGTAGAAACGCGGAACGCCCGAGCCCAGCCAGGTGCTGACCGAAGCCACGCCCTGCTCCTGCATCAGCCGCTGCTCGACGCGCCTGGCGGTGGCTTCGTTGGCGGCAAACGAGGTGCCTTCCGGGAACCAGATGTCGACGATGATCTCGGGCCGGCTGGAATCGGGAAAGAACTGCTGCTGCACCCGGCCCATGCCGACAATGCCGAGCGCAAAGATCAGCACCGTCGCGCCAATCGTCAGCCAGCGGTGTTCCACGCACCAGTTCACCGCGCGGCGAAAGGTGTTGTAGAACGGCGTGTTGAACATCTCGTGCGGCGAAACTATTGCCCCCACGCTTGCCACTGCGTGTGCTGCGCTGCCCCCCGAGGGGGCCGCATCGCCTGCGGCCCGGCCAAGCCGGTTCCGCGGCCCTGGCTGATCGGGAGTTTCCATTTCACTTGCCACAGGGTGGTGGCCCGGCGGCACCTTGAGCAGCAGCGTACCCAGATAAGGCACAAAGTACACCGAGACGATCCAGCTCAGCACCAGCGCAATCACCGTGACGGCAAAAATGGCATAGGTGTATTCGCCGGTCACCGACCGCGCCAGGCCGATGGGCAGAAAACCGGCGGCAGTGATCAGCGTGCCGGTCAGCATCGGCATGGCGGTGATCTCGTAGGCGAAGGTGGCGGCGCGCACCTTGTCGTAGCCCTCCTCCATCTTGCGCACCATCATCTCGACCGCAATGATGGCGTCATCGACCAGCAGCCCCAGCGCAATGATCAGCGAGCCGAGCGATATCTTGTGCAGGCCGATGCCCAGGTACCACATCGCCAGGAAGGTCAGGCTCAGCACCAGCGGAATCGTGATGCCGACGACCAGCCCCGGCCGGATGTCGATGTAAAAACGTTTCCACAGCGGCAGTTGCCCCGGCCCTTGAAAAGGCCGCTTGTGCAGGCCCAGGCTGATGAAACTCACCGCCAGCACGATCAGCACCGCCTCGATCAGCACGCCGACAAACTCGTTGACCGAACTCGCCACCGCCTTGGGCTGGTCCTGCATGTGCACCAGCTTGACGCCGGCCGGCAGGCTTCGGTCCACATTGGCCGACAGCTTTTCCAGCGACTTGCCCAGTTTGATGATGTCGCCGCCCTTGGTCATGGCCACGCCGAGCGCAATCACTTCGCGCCCCTGGTGGTGCACCTTGACGGCCGGCGGATCGGCATAGCCGCGCCGGATCTCGGCCATGTCGCCAAGCTGGAACTGCTTCCCGGAGCTGCCGCGAATCGGCATGGCGCGCAACTGCTCCAGCGCCTCGAACTGGCCGGCGACACGCACCTGCACCACGTCGAGCGGCGTATGCACCGTGCCGGCGGATTCAACCGCGTTTTGCTGGCCCAGCTGCGCCAGCACCTGGTTCAGGTCCAGCCCCAGCGTGGCCAGGCGCTTTTGCGAGACCTCAATGAAGATTTTTTCGTCCTGCACACCAAACAGCTCGACCTTGCTGACATCGGGCACACGCAGCAGTTGCTGGCGCACGTCGTCGGCGAAGGTCTTGAGTTCGGCATAGTTGAAGCCATCGGACTCCAGCGCGTAGATCACGCCGTAGACATCGCCGAAGTCGTCGTTGAAGAACGGCCCCTGCACGCCGGCGGGCAGCGTGCCGCGCATGTCGCCGACCTTCTTGCGCACCGAATACCAGACATTGGGCACCTCGCTGGCCCGGGACGAATCCTTGATCTGGAAAATGATTTGCGACTCGCCGGGCTTGGAATAGCTGCGGATGCGGTCGGCATAGGGCGCCTCCTGCAGCGTGCGTTCGAGCTTGTCGGTGACCTGCTCGGCCACCTGCTGCGCGGTGGCGCCCGGCCAGTAGGTGCGCACCACCATGGCGCGGAAGGTGAACGGCGGGTCTTCGTCCTGCCCGAGCTGGAAATAGGCCGAAAAGCCCAGCACCATGAGCACCAGCAGCAAATAGCGGGTCAGCGCCGGATGCTCCAGCGCCCAGCGCGACAGGTTGAAGCGCTCCGAAGGCGCGGGGCGCGGGCCGGCGGCGGTTTCGTCGTGGGTCGGTGGGGTCATGCCGGCCTCACTTCGTGCCGGAAGCCGAAGCCGCCGGCGCGGCCACAACCGGGCTTGCTATTGAATCAGGAGCTGCTTGCGCCCGCCCGCCCTGCGCAACAGGCACTTTTGGCTCATAAATACTGACTTTCTGGCCGGGCGACAGCACATGCACGCCGGCGCTGACCACCAGCATGCCCGGCGCCAGCCCGGCCCCGACCACGACCTCGTTGCCATCGGCAGTCAGCACCTGGATCGCCTGCGACCTGACCGTCATGCTGGCCTTGTCCAGCACCCATACCGTGGTGGCTTGCGCTTCCTGGCGCAAGGCGCTGGTCGGCAGCTTGATGACCGGCGTGCCGGCGGCGGCGCCGGACGCCAGGATGGCATAGACCGTCGCGCCCAGCGGCGGCGCTTTTCCGTCGATCGACACCTTGACCGGATACGTGCGCGTCACCGGGTCGCTGCTGGCGGCCACCTCGCGCACCTTGCCCGTCAGCTCGCCGCCCTGCGCCCAGACGCGGATGCGCACTGGCGCGCCCACCTTGATGCCGGCCACCTTGTCCTCGGGCACCGAAAACACCACGTCGCGCACGCCATCGGCGGCAATCCGCACCACGGTCGCGCCGGCGGCGACAACCTGGCCCGGCTCGGCCTCGACTGCCGTCACGATGCCGGACACATCGGCTGTCAGCACCGCATAACCGGTCTGGTTGCCCTGCACCGCCGACTGCGACTGGGCCTGTTCCAGCTGCGCCTGCGCGGCCTTCAGGGTCGCTTCTCGGCGCTCCAGCTCGGCGCCGCTGATGAAGTTCTGGTCTTTCAGCGCCTGGTAGCGCCTGAAGTCGGCAGCGGCCAGGTTGCGGCTGGTGGCGGCGGCGGCGACCTGGGCGCGGGCAGCCTCGGCGGCCAGCCGGTAGTCCTGCGGATCGAGCTGCGCCAGCACCTGCCCGGCCCTGACCTGCTGGCCGACCTCGGCCTGGCGCTTGACAAGCTTGCCGCCAATCCGGAAGCCCAGCCGGGACTCGACCTGCGCCCGCACTTCGCCGGCATATTCATGGCTGGGCGAATAGGCGCTGGCGCCGACGGTGATGACCTTCACGGCGCGAACCGGTTCCTCGGGCGGCGCGGGCCGCGAGCAGGCGGCCAGCAGCAGGGCAGCGCCTGCCAGGGAGACAACGGTTTTGTTCATGATGGGCAGGTGGACTGGTGGGAAAAGGTTCCGGGCGAATCCGGGCGGTGAGGGCTTGGGGCGTCATCAATCAACGGTTACTGACTGAGCGGTTAGTAATCTAGGGGAAATGCAAAATCTTGTCAAGCGACAATCCGGCGCATGAACCAAGGCTCTTCCCCGCTTACGCCAAGCCTGCAAGGCGTCAGCCACTACGAGAATTTTCCGGTAGCGACCGTGCTGTGCCCGCCGCATTTGCGGCCGGCGATTGCCGCGATTTACTGGTTCGCCCGCACCGCCGACGACATCGCCGACGAAGGCGATGCGCTGCCCCGGACGCGGCTCGATGATCTGGCCGCCTACCGCGCCGACCTGAAGGCGACCGCTGCCGGATTGATGCCTTCACCGCGCTGGGCCGGGGTGTTCGGCCCACTCGGCCCGGTGATCAGGCGGTTCGACCTGCCGGTGGATTTGCTCGCTGATTTGCTCAGCGCCTTCGAACAGGACGTGGTTAAGCAGCGCTATGCCAGCCAGGCCGAACTGTTCGATTACTGCCGCCGCTCTGCCAACCCGGTCGGCCGGCTGCTGCTGCACCTGTACGGCGTGAAGGATGCGGCATCGCTGGAGGAGAGCGATTGCATTTGCACCGCGCTGCAGCTGATCAATTTCTGGCAGGACCTGGGGCTGGACATTGCGCGCGGCCGCATTTATCTGCCCGCCGACGGCTGGGCTGCGCATGGCGTCGATGAGGCACAACTGCTGCGGCTGGACAGCAACCCGAACACTATCAACTTAATAGCTGCTCATGCCCAACAGGCGGGCGTAATGATGCGAAAAGGCTCAAATCTGGTGAAAAAGGTGCCGGGGCGCGGCGGCTGGGAGCTGCGGCTGGTGGTGCAAGGCGGCCTGCGGATTCTGGACAAAATCGAAGCGCTGGGGTTTGACACCTTGCGACGACGGCCCAGGCTGGGGGCTTGGGATGTGGTGGTGATGGCGTGGCGGGCGCTGTGGATGTGAGGGTGTGTGGAGTCGCCGCCAGTGATGCCGGGCAGATGACTGCAGCGCTTCGCCGGGAGCCAGACTATCGGCCAGTTTTTTGGCGTTGTGGATAGTCATGCGAAGGGTCAGGCGTTGCCATCGCCTCTCGTGACTTTGTATGTCTTCAGTGCAGCTTCTATCTGGCTCGCTTCTGTAGTGCCTGGAAACTGCCGGTAGCCTGGCGCGACAATAGGAGCAACCCGTTCAACCCGAACTGCAATGACTGAATGAATGGGAAATTTTCCTTGCGTCATCGCTTCCAGCGGCGCCAGGAATACCGGGAAGTCGGAATCCCTGGGTCCGACGACACGCGCCGTACCCGACAGCTTGAAGCCCTTCTGAACAAATACCTCGACAAAGCCAAGACAAACCTTTGGATTGAACCGGAGGTTTCGAATCGTGTTTGGGGACGCAATGTTCGCAACCAGGACTGTGTCATTTCCGTAGGACACGAAAATTTCCTTAGGGGATACATTCGGCGCGCCGTGCTCATCGACAGTTGCCAGCCAACAAAGGACGCTGGATTCAATGTATTTCAAAACGCCTGCCGTGAGCATAGTGACTGTTTGTACTCATTTCAAACATTTATTCGGACTACATGTTGTGGCTGGTGCATATCCTGGCCAGCATTCCCGAACCCGACTTATTCGCAAAGCAACACCGCGCCGTTAACCGGCGCGGTCGATGTGATGGTCGCGCCTCGCGTCAGAACTCGCCCCGAGGCCTCACACGACATTGCCTTTGGGGCAAGGTCCGTAGGCGTTGTCGCCCGGCGAACTGTCCTGCACAGCAAACACCAGCAGGACGATGGCGCCGACCACCGGAATGAAGGCCAATAGCAGCCACCAGCCGCTGCGCCCGGTGTCGTGAAGCCGGCGCACGCCGACGGCAAGCGAGGGAATCAGCAAGCCCACAGTCAGCAGCATGCCCAGCATGCCCATGCCCGATGCGCTGCTGTAGGAGCCGGTCATGGCGTCAACGATAGACACACTGACGACAAGCAGCACGTAAAAAAGAAAGTAATACCAGTACTCCGCGCGTTGCGCACGACCGGAGAAAGTGGCATATTTTTTCAGGGCGATCAAAAACCAGTTCATGCTTGCTCCCGGTGAGACGCCCGTGCCGGACCCGTCGCCCGACAAGTAACATCTGGCAACACTATAGCGGCAAACCATGGCGGCGCCGGGGTTTGACCGGGTGCATCTTCATGCGCTTTCATGGACACAAGCGGGCCGCGACACAGGCTGCTGCGGCCCCCAATCGCCGTTGGTGCTTTTGCTTTTTGCCAACTTCGGTGTGGCAGCGATGCGTGCGGCATGCGGTCACAAACCGTCCGTTCCACCCTGCGACAATCGCCCGCATGACGCCCGAGAACTATGTCCAGCAAAAGGCCGCCGCTTCCGGCAGCAGTTTTTACTATGCCTTCCTGTTTCTGCCGACGGAAAAGCGCGCCGCCATCACTGCGTTTTATGCTTTTTGTCGTGAAATCGACGATGTGGTCGACGAGGTCACCGACCCCGGCGTCGCACACACCAAGCTGGGCTGGTGGCAGGGCGAGGTGGTCAAGTCGTTTGCCGGCAACCCGACGCATCCGGTGATGAAGGCCTTGATGCCGATGACCGCCGCCTACGGCATCGAGGCGCGGCACCTGCAGGCGGTGATCGAAGGCTGCCAGATGGACTTGTCGCAAAACCGCTACCTGGATTTTGCTGCGCTGCAGCGCTACTGCCACCTGGTCGCCGGCATCGTCGGCGAAGTGGCGGCGCGCATCTTTGGTCAGACCGAACCCGCCACCACCGCCTATGCGCACAAGCTGGGTCTGGCGTTTCAGCTCACCAACATCATCCGCGACGTCGGCGAAGACGCGATGCGCGGGCGCATTTATTTGCCCGTCAACGAGTTGCAGCAATTCGACGTGAAGGCGCACGAAGTTTTGAAGCGCCAGTATTCGGACCGCTTCAGCGCGCTGATGAAGTTCCAGACCGAGCGCGCCCTGGCGTTGTACGACGAAGCGCTGGCGCTGCTGCCCGATGCCGACCGCCGCGCGCAGAAGCCCGGCCTGATGATGGCCAGCATCTACCGCACGCTGCTGCGCGAGATTGCCGCCGACAACTACCAGGTGCTGCACCAGCGCGTCAGCCTGACGCCGCTGCGCAAGTTCTGGCTAGCGTGGAAAACCCAGGCTTTTGGACGCGTGGTCTGATTCGGTTTCCATTTCAATCGGAATTGACGAATTGCTTTCACTCATGCGCTTGACTTCGCTGCGCGTCATTCCCGCGAAGGCGGGAATCCAGACTCGTTTGAGCGTTCAATCCGTACCGCTGGATTCCCGCGTTCGCGGGAATGACGCGGGGAACCGTCCAGCCAAAACGGAAATTCAGTGAAACGCGTGTCATCAGTACCATGAAAGTCGCCATCGTCGGCGCGGGCTGGGCCGGATGCGCCGCAGCCGTCGAGGCAATGCGACTGGGCCACCACATCACGATTTTCGAGGCTTCGCGCACCGCTGGCGGCCGTGCCCGGCGCGTCATGGCGACGGTGGACGGCCAGCAAATCGCGCTGGACAACGGCCAGCACATCCTGATCGGTGCCTATGCCGAAACCCTGCGGCTGATGAAGGAGGTCGGCGTCGATGAATCCGCGTCCTTCCTGCGCCTGCCGCTGACGATGCAGTTCCCCGATGGCAGCGGATTGCTACTCCCCGACTGGCCGGCGCCGCTGGACGCTTTGGCCGGCATCCTGAGCGCACGCGGCTGGCCGTTGGCCGACAAGCTGTCGCTGCTCAAGGTGGCGCTGGGCTGGCGGCTGGGCGGCTTCAGCTGTCCGCCCGGCGAGTCGGTCAGCGATTTGTGCAGCGGCCTGGCGCCCGGCCCGATGGCCGCGCTGATCGAGCCGCTGTGCGTGTCGGCGCTGAACACGCCGCCCGAACGCGCCAGCGGACAGGTGTTCCTGCGGGTGATGCGCGATGCGCTGTTTGCGCAAAGCGGCGGCTCGAACCTGCTGCTCCCGCGCACCGACCTGAGCGCCCTGCTGCCCGAGGCGGCGCTGGCCTGGCTGGCGGCGCACGGCGGCGCGCAGCGGCTGGGCGTGCGGGTTCAGGCGGTGTCGCCGGCCGGCCCGGGCTGGCGCGTGGACGGCGAACCCTTTGACCGCGTCGTACTCGCCTGCCCGCCCAATGAAGCGGCGCGCCTGGTGCAAGGCAGCGGCGTTGCCACCGGTGCGTGGATGGCGCAGGCGCGCGGCCTTGAGCATGAAGCGCTGGCCACGGTCTATGTGTCTGGCGCCAGCGCGCTCCTGGCGCAGCCGATGCTGGCCCTGCATGCCAGTGCGGACGAACCCGCCCAGTTCGTCTTTGATCGGGCGCAGCTTGGCGGCCCTGCGGGCCTGCTGGCGTTTGTCATCAGCGCCAGCACCGGCGACAGCGCTACGCTGACCGCGCAGGTGCTGGCGCAGGCCGCGCGGCAGCTGGGGCTGGCGGACCTGCGGCCGGTGCAGACGATTGTCGAAAAACGCGCCACCTTTGCCTGCACGCCAGGCTTGCAGCGCCCGGCGCAGCGGATCGCCGATGGGCTGCTGGCCTGCGGCGACTACATCGCCGGTCCGTATCCGGCGACGCTGGAAGGCGCGGTGCGCTCTGGTCTTGAAGCCGCCCGCAGCTTGCGCTGAACCACTGGCAGCGCCACCAGCCGCTCATCAATTCATAGCTGCTGGTGCTTACCAGGTATGCGCATCAGGCACTTTGTGCCATCAACCGGACCTGCTGGAAGGCCGGGCGCGCCAGGCAGCCCTGCAGCCAGTCGCGCACCTGCGGGCATTGCGCCATCAGTTCGCTGGCGCCTTCGACCCAGGCAATCACCGACGCCACGCAGATGTCGGCCACGGTGAAGCGGT
>JAQGMN010000132.1 GCA_028292345.1 Polaromonas sp.
GGCAGCATTCCCTACGGCACGCCGGTCTGGCTGGCCTCGCGCGGCGCCGCGGCCAACCTGCAAAAGCTGGTGCTGGCGCAGGACACCGGCAGCGCCATCGTCGGCGCCGTGCGGGCCGATTATTTCGCCGGCACCGGCATCGAGGCCGGCCAGCTGGCCTCGCGCGTCAACCAGCCGCTGCGGCTGTGGGCGCTGTGGCCCAAATAACAATGAAAGACTGCAACATGAACAAGAAGATTTTGGGCAAGCGCATGGCGTCATGGCTGGCGCTGGCAGGCGCGGCGGCGCTGTCAGGCTGCGCCGGCCTGACGGGCGGCCCCTCGGCCACGTCGTCCAGCCCGGTGTACCGCTGCGAGCAGGGCCTGCAGTTCACCGTCAGGTTCGTCAACGACACCGCCGTGCTCAAGGGCGCGCGCGGCGACGACGTGCTGCTGCGCGATGCCGGCGGCCAGGGCGCGCAGACGGTGTACAGCAACCCGCGGCTGCGCGCCGAGTTCGGAATGGGCACGGGCGCTCGGGAAGCCGTGCTGCAGTACCTGCAGCAGCCGCTGGTGGCGCGCTGCGTGCGCGACTGAGCCTGCGCGGCAAACTACGGCTAAAGCTATAAAAAACATAGCTGCATGCGCTGATGGGAAGTGCGCAAAAGCCGTGAAAAGCTAAAAATCCAGGCGGTTCCCGCAGCCCCGGGCTGCGGTGCCGCGTGCCGGCGCGCGCGCCCGCCGGCCGGGGAACCCTGGCCCGCCGTGAGTCACGGTTCTGACACATCACTGCCACAAGCTGGTCACAAAGCTTGCCTATGCTGGGGCAGCTATTTTGCAAAACACCCACAGGTACTCCCGATGAATGCAATCACCAGCGTTGAAAACCTGGCCCTGCAAGGCCATGACAGCGAAGACCACAACACCAGCAGCAATCCGTCACTGAACGAGATCATCGAAGCCCGCATGAGCCGGCGCGGCATTTTCAAGGCCGCCTTCGGGACTGCCGGCACCGCCGTGCTGGGCAGCGTGAGCCTGGCTGCCTGCGGTGGTGGCGATGACGATGTGCCTGCACCGGTTGCCGCCACGCCGGACCCGCGCGCCACCAGGCTCGGGTTCACCGCCGTTGCGAAAAACAAACTGGACACCGTGACCGTGGCCGCCGGCTACACCGCCACCGTCATCTACGCCCTGGGCGACCCGCTGACCGCCGCGACCCCGGCCTACAAAAATGATGGCACGGACACTGACTTCGACAACCGCGCCGGCGACCAGCATGACGGCATGGAGTACTTTCCCCTGAACGCCGGCGGCACGGCCCGCGATGTGAACGGGAGTGAGCGCGGCCTGCTGGTCATGAACCATGAAGCCCTGACCGACCAGTTCCTGCACGCCGGCGGCGTGACCGCCAAGCCCCGGCCCGTCGGCGAATCGGACAAGGAAATTCCGGCGCACGGCGTGTCGGTGGTCGAGGTCCGCAAAAACGCGGCCGGCAAGTTCGAATACCAGCAGTCGTCCGGCTTCAACCGCCGCATCACGCCCTCCACGCCGATGCTGATCAATGGCGTTGCCCGCGGCAATGCACTGATGAAGACCAAGTATTCCGCCTCCGGCAATGACAGCCGCGGCACCATCAACAACTGCGGCACCGGCTACACCCCCTGGGGCACCTTTTTGACGGGCGAGGAAAACTGGGTCGGCTATTTTTCTCGCAATGCAGGCGATGTGGCTGCCCGTGGCGGAGACACAGACAAGGGCAACCTGTCGCTACGCCGTTATGGCAGCGACCCTCGGACCCAGCGCGTGGGCACGGTTTCCAAATCGGCTGCAGACGCTTTTGATAGCCGCCACGGCTGGGAAACCTCGGGCACGGACGACAAATACGCCCGCTGGAACATCAGCCAGACGGCAGCCGATGCCGGTGGCGACTACCGCAACGAACTCAACAGCTTCGGCTACATGGTCGAAATCGACCCCTACGACAAGAATGCCGCCATTCGCAAGCGCACCACGCTCGGGCGGTTTGCGCACGAAAGCGGCGTGTTCGGCAAGGTCAGCGCCGGCAAGCCGCTGGCGGTGTACATGGGCGATGACTCGCGCGGCGAATACATCTACAAGTATGTGTCCGGCGCCAACTGGTCCGAGGCTGACGCGGCGCCCGCCAACCGCATCACGACCGGCGACAAGTACCTCGACAGCGGCAAGCTGTACGTCGCCAAGTTCAGCGCCGACGGCACCGGCCAGTGGATCGAGCTGAGCATGGCCAACCCCACGCTCGCCGCCGCGACCAACTACAAGTTCGCCGACAACGGCGATGTCGCCATCAACAGCCGCCTGGCGGCCGATGCCGTGGGCGCCACGCGCATGGACCGCCCGGAGTGGTGCGCCGTCAACCCGGTCAATGGCGAAATCTATTACACGCTGACCAACAACGCCAACCGCAAGCTCGAACCCACCGGCTCGGACCTGTCCCAGCAGGGGCTGGATGCGGCCAATCCCCGCTCCTACACCGATGCGCCCACGGCCACCACTGCCGCGCAGAACGTCAACGGCCACATCCTGCGCATGCGCGAACTGAACGGCGAACCCGCCGCCGCCGCCTTCACCTGGGACGTGTACCTGTTCGGCGCGCAGGCCGATGCGGACCCGTCGCTGGTCAACCTGTCCGGCCTGAGCACCGACCAGGATTTCTCCAGCCCGGACGGCCTGTGGTTCAGTTCCAAGACCGGTTTTTGCTTCATCCAGACCGACGACGGCGCCTACACCGACGTGACCAACTGCATGATGCTGATCGGCCGCCCCGGCCAGGTCGGCGACGGCACCACCCCGACGCTGACCTACACCAAGGGGGACGGCTCGAAAGTGGACGTCAAGACCCGCATGGGCGCCAAGCCCACGGTGGACACCTTGCGCCGCTTCCTGGTCGGTCCGGTGGACTGCGAGATCACCGGCTGCACCGAAACGCCCGACGGCAAGGCCATCTTCATCAATATCCAGCATCCGGGCGAGACCATCAGCAAGGCCAATGTTGCGGACCCGTCCAAGTACCTGAGCCATTGGCCCGCCAATGCCGGTTACGGCGCAGGCGGCGCCACCACGGCCCGCCCGCGTTCGGCCACGATCGTCATCACCAAGAACGATGGCGGCCTGATCGGCAGCTGAGCCGCTTGAGCGACAGGTAAAAAAGCAAAAACCTTCCGGCCCAGCCGGTTGCCCGGTCTCCTGCGGAGGCCGGGCTTTTTCGCTTTTTGCTATTGATTTAATAGCTTATTGGGCATGTGCAGCCTGCGCAAAAGCCCTTATTGGCTTGAAATTCCCCCTGCAGCCGGCAACAGGTGCCCGAGCGGCAGCGCGCCGCTGGCCTTGACCTCTCCCAGTGAAAAACTCGTGTGCAGGTCCTTCACATTCGGCAGGTTGATCAGCACGTCCCGGGCGAACTGGCTGAAGGTGTTCAGGTCGCGGCTGACCACCTGCAGCTCGAAGGTGCCGGTGCCGCTGATGTAGTGGCAGCTCACCACCTCGGGCAGCTTGCGGATCGCATCCTCCAGCGCCTGCAGCACGTCGCCGCTGTTGCGCGCCGCATCCAACCGCACGAAGGCCAGCACGCCCAGGCCGATCTTGTGGCGGTTGATCTCGGCCCGGTAGCCGGTGATGAAGCCCGCTTCCTCCAGCGCCCGCACGCGGCGCCAGCAGGGCGCTGCCGACAGGCCGACGCGCGACGCCAGCTCGGTGTTGGTCAGCCGCGCCTCGCGCTGCAACTCGTTCAGTATGGCAATGTCAAACTTGTCCAATGTTTCCATTTTTGGTATTTTGCAGCAAGAATCTTTCGCCAGGCTGGCCAAATCAGGCAAAAAAAGCAAAGACATATCACCGGGCGGGCCATACACTTTTGCCTGAAGTCAAAGCGTGGGCCTGACCGGGCCGGACGCTGGCAAAACCACCTGCCCACAAGGCGGGTCACGACAACATACCGGAGACAAGACCATGAACGCACCGCTGCCCGAGCACATCCGCAAAGCGCTGGAAACCGTCACGCTCGACGACAAATATTCGATCGGCCACGGCCGCGCCTTCATGAGCGGCGTGCAGGCGTTGGTGCGCCTGCCGATGCTGCAGCGCACGCGCGACGCCTTGGGCGGCCTGAACACGGCAGGGTTCATCAGCGGCTACCGGGGCTCGCCGCTGGGCGGCTACGACCAGGCGCTGTGGGCCGCCAAGAAGCACCTGGCGGCGCAAAACATTGTGTTTCAGCCCGGCGTGAACGAGGAACTCGGCGCCACCGCCGTCTGGGGCACGCAGCAGCTCGATTTGTACCCGCAGACCAACAAGTTCGACGGCGTGTTCGGCATCTGGTACGGCAAGGGCCCGGGCGTGGACCGCTGCTCGGACGTGTTCAAGCATGCCAACATGGCCGGAACGGCGAAGCACGGCGGCGTCATCGCGATTGCCGGCGACGACCACATCAGCAAAAGCTCGACCGCGCCGCACCAGAGCGACCACATCTTCAAGGCCTGCGGCCTGCCGGTGTTTTTTCCGTCCAGCGTGCAGGACATCCTCGACATGGGCCTGCATGCCTTCGCCATGAGCCGCTTTTCGGGCGTCTGGTCGGGCATGAAGACGATTCAGGAGGTGGTGGAATCGTCAAGCTCGGTCTCGGTCGATCCGGACCGGGTGAAGATCATCATGCCGGAGGATTTCCAGATGCCGCCCGGTGGCCTGCACATCCGCTGGCCCGATGCGCCCTTGGCGCAGGAAGCGCGGCTGATGGACTACAAATGGTATGCCGCCCTTAGCTATGTGCGGGCCAACAAGCTCAACTACAACGTGATTTCCTCGCCGAACGACCGCTTCGGCATCATCGCCAGCGGCAAGGCCTTCAACGACACGCGCCAGGCCTTGAGCGACCTGGGGCTGGACGAGGGCACCTGCCACCAGCTCGGCATCCGGCTGCACAAGGTCAATGTGGTCTGGCCGCTCGAAGCGACCATCACCCGCGACTTTGCCCAGGGGCTGCAGGAAATCCTGGTGGT
>JAQGMN010000136.1 GCA_028292345.1 Polaromonas sp.
AAATGACGGTGTACCAGCGCAGGCGCCAGCCTTCGAGGGGCTTTTCAAGCGCGGCAGCAGGACGCGTGGTGGCGGAAGGTTTCATGCGGGCAGGATAACCCAGGCAAAGGCATTGCGGAGAAGCCCCCGGGCTACCCTGCAGCGCCTCCGCCCACTGGCCTGGCGCCCCGGTTTTTATAGCTGCTCGCGCTTGTCCACATTGCGCAAAAGGCCTGTTTCATCTAAATTTGCAAGCCTGTCAGGGCTGGCCGCCTTCGGCTTCCTGCAGCGCGCGCCACATCACCTTGCCCGAGCCGCTCTTGGGCAGGGCATCGACGAACTGGACCACGCGCGGATACTTGTAGGCGGCCATGTGGTCCTTGCACCAGTCGATGATTTCTTGTTCGCCGACCTGGCCCTTGAAAGCCTGGCGCAGCACAACCACCGCCTTGACGGACTCGCCCCGGTAGGCGTCGCGGGTGGAGATGATGCAGGCTTCCTGGATCGCCGGATGCCTGAACATCAGCGCCTCGACCTCGGCCGGCCAGACCTTGAAACCCGACGCATTGATCATGCGCTTGAGCCGGTCGGTGATGAAGAAATAGCCCTCCTCGTCCACATGCCCCAGGTCGCCGGAGCGGAAAAAACGCTTGCCGTCGAGTTCGATGAAGGCGGCGGCCGTGGCCCCGGGCTGCTTCCAGTAGCCCGAGAAGTTCTGCGGCCCGCTCATGACGATCTCGCCCTGCTCGCCCTGCGGCATCTCTAGCAGGCTCAAGGGGTCGATGACGCGCGCGTCGGTGCTCATGAAGGGAATGCCCAGGCACTGCTGCTTGGTGGCGTCGGGCGGGTTGCTGTGCGACGGCGCGGCGGTTTCGGTCAGGCCGTAGCCTTCGGCAAAGCGCAGGCCGTACTGCTCCCACAGCCGCTGGGCCACGGCCTGCGGCATGGCCGCGCCGCCGCCGCCGATGTAGACCAGGCTGCTCAGATCAAACTCCGCAAAGTTCGGGCTGGCCAGCAGGTCGATCACCATGGTCGGGATGTTGGTCCAGTGCGTGACGCGCCAGCTTGAAATCAGCCGGCCGGCCAGTTCGCGGTCCCAGCGCGGCATGATGACCAGCGTGGCCCCGCCGTAGATCGACGCATGCATCACCGACACCATGCCGGTGATGTGGAACATCGGAATCACCGACAGCACGACGTTTTCCGCCGTGCTGTTGCCCCACAGGCCGCTGGCGACGGCGTTGTGCATCAGGCTGGCATGGCTGTGCATGCAGCCCTTGGGCAGGCCGGTGGTGCCGCTGGTGTAGGGCAGCACGGCCAGGTCGTGCGGCGCGCTGGTGTGTTCGGGCAGGTGGCTGATGTCGCTGGCGGCCAGCGCATCGGCCCAGGCCAGCACCGACCCGCCCTGCAGCGCGGGCAGCGCGTGCCGGGTGCCCAGCCACTCGCGCCAGGATGGCGGCATCGCATCGCCGTCGCCCGAGGTCGGCGCCGTGCCGTCGAAGGCGTCGCTGTAGTGCGTCACGATCAGGTGCGCCAATTGGTCGGCCGGCGGCAGCTCGCCGCTGGCCCTGGCCAGTTCGGGCGCCAGGTCGGCCGAGGTGATGGCGACCTTGACATCCGGGTCGGTGATGTAGTGCTTGAGTTCCTCGGCGCGGTTCATCGGGTTGCTAGGTACCACCACCGCATCGGCGCGCAGGATGGCGAAATGCGCAATCACCCACTGCGGGCAGTTTTGCAGGTTGAGCAGCACGCGGTCGCCCTTCCTGACGCCGAGCCGGTGCAGCGTGGCGGCCAGGCGCTCGGCCTGCTGCAGCACGGCGGCATAGGTCAGCGCCTGGTCGAAAAACACCAGCGCCGGCTTGCCTGGGAAGCGCAGCGCGCTGACCGCCAGGTTGTGCCACAGCGAGGTCTGCGGCGGCGTGATGCTGCGCGGCAGGCGTTTGGGCCAGAACGGGTCATGCAGGTCGTGGCGCGGCGGCGCGCCGGCCTGCGGCTGATCGGCGGTTGAAGAACGGGTCAAGGCAGTGCTCCAGGCGAATATAAAGTCCGCACAGGCTAACCCGAGTCCGGTCGCCGCGCATTCGGGTCGCTGCGGATGGCGCCGCGCTTTTTGTCGCCTGCGTGACGCCGCTTGGGCGCTGGCGCCGAAGCATTTCCAGGGAGGATCAAGCAAGCCCCGGCCGGAACTTTTTCGGCTTTCGCCTATCATTGGCAGATGCGTCCCCTGCTTTTTGTCCTCATGATCGCCCTGCTGCTCCTGCGCGGCTGGACGGGCGATGCGATGGCCAACGAGATGGCGCTGGCTTCGCTGGTGCAGCCGCACCATGCCCAGCAATCCACTACCGAAACGATAGCTGCTCATGTCCACGGGGCAAGCGCAGAAGCCCATTTCGACCATGATTCGGCAATGCCCCAGGCGGCCGGTGCCGCACAGGCGGCACACGGCTGCGCCGGGCATGCGGCGGAGGGTCTGGCGCCTGTCGCGGACGGGCATTGCGCCTCCTGTGACGCCTGCCAGGCATGCCACAGCGTCGCGCTGACCCCGGCGACCGGGGACGAAAACCCGGTGTTCGATCCACGCACCCTGCCCCGCGCCAAGACCGCCCGCTTCGCCAGCGCCGAAGCGGTGCCCGGCCAAAAACCACCCATTTCCTGATTCCCAGGCCCGTACTGGGCCTGTACCTGCCTGCGGCATGGTCTTTTCCAGGGACTCTGCCGCCCACCGGCGATGCTGCGCATCGCCCCAGCTCGTATTTCAGGAGATTTCTGTGAACTTCCCTTTCATGTCGAACCGGCCCGCCCGACGGGCGCTGCTGGCCATTCTGGCGCTGCCTGCCGTGGCCGGCCTCGCCCCGGCGCAGGCCGCCCCCTATCCCCAGCTCGACCCGCAGCCGACCGCGCAAGCGGCCAGCCCGGACACGCCGGTCCCGCCCGCGCTGCACCGCTCGGCATTTGCCGGCATTCCCACCGGCATTGAACAGACCCGCGTGGACTGGAAAAAAGCCAATGCCGATGTCGGCCAGTTCAAGCGCGGCCATGCCGACCTGTTGAAGTGGGAGCAGGAGCAGGCCGGGGCCGCCTCTCCCCCGTCCAGCCCGTCCAGCCCGCCCACGCCGGCCCCCACCCGTTGAGGCGCGCCATGACCCACCACCTGAACCCGCGCGCCACGCAGGCGCAACGCCTGGGCGCCGTCGCCAGCGTCGTGCTGGCCCTGGCTGGACACGCAGCGCTGGCGGCAACGCCCGAGCCTGACGGCGGCGTGGCCGGCCTGCAGCAGCTTGCCACCGGC
>JAQGMN010000142.1 GCA_028292345.1 Polaromonas sp.
CGGACCCATCGAGGGGGCAGCGCAGTACGCGAAGCGGCAAGCGTGGGGGCTCTGCTTCTAGCCGCCGCGCCGCATCATGTCGAAGAACTCGTGGTTGTTTTTCGTGGCCTTCATGTTTTTCAGCATGAGTTCCATCGATTCGATCTCGTCCATGTTGTACATGAACTGACGCAAAATCCGCGACTTCTGCAGGATTTCGGGGGCCAGCAGCAACTCTTCCTTGCGGGTGCCGCTGCGGTTGAGGTTGAGCGCCGGGAACACGCGTTTTTCGTACAGGCGGCGGTCCAGGTGGATTTCGCAGTTGCCGGTGCCCTTGAATTCTTCAAAGATCACCTCGTCCATGCGGCTGCCGGTGTCGATCAGCGCGGTGCCGATGATGGTCAGGCTGCCGCCTTCCTCGATCTTGCGGGCGGCGCCGAAAAAGCGCTTGGGGCGCTGCAGCGCGTTGGCATCGACGCCCCCGCTCAGCACCTTGCCCGACGAGGGCAGCACATTGTTGTAGGCACGCGCCAGGCGGGTGATGGAGTCGAGCAGAATCACCACGTCCTTGCCGAGCTCGACCAGGCGCTTGGCGCGCTCGATCACCATCTCGGCCACATGCACATGGCGCGCGGCGGGCTCGTCGAAGGTGGACGAAATGACTTCGGCGCGCACGCTGCGCTGCATCTCGGTCACTTCCTCGGGCCGTTCGTCGACCAGCAGCACCATCATGACCACTTCGGGATAGTTGGCGACGATGGCGTGGGCGATGTTCTGCATCATCACCGTCTTGCCCGACTTGGGCGGCGCCACCAGCAGGGCGCGCTGGCCCTTGCCGATCGGGGCGATGATGTCGATGATCCGGCTGGTGAGGTTTTCCTCGGCCTTGATGTCGCGTTCCAGCTTGAACTGCTCGCGCGGAAACAGCGGCGTCAGGTTCTCGAACATGACCTTGTGCTTGTTGTCCTCGGGCGGGCCGTCGTTGATCTTGTCGAGCTTGTTCAGCGCAAAGTAGCGCTCGCCGTCCTTGGGCGTGCGCACCTCGCCTTCGATCATGTCGCCGGTGTGCAGGTTGAAGCGCCGGATCTGGCTCGGGCTGATATAGATGTCGTCGGTGGACGCGGTGTAGCTCGAATCGGGCGCGCGCAGGAAACCGAAACCGTCGGGCAGCACTTCAAGCACGCCATCGGCAACGATGGTTTCGCCTGTCTTGGCGCGTTTCTTGATGATGGCGAACATCAGCTCCTGCTTGCGCATGCGGCCGACATTTTCGATCTCAAGGGCTTCGGCCTGCTTGAGGACTTCAGACACGTGCAGCGCCTTGAGTTCGTTTAAGTGCATGGGATGACTCCTCGCGGAGTTGATTGAGAAAAACGGGGGGAGGTTTGCAAAGAAGCCGCTTCTAGACAAGAAGGCTGACAAACCGGGAACTCGAACCTGCCGGCGGCAGCCGGCGGGTGAATAGGAAGCATTATGACAGGAAATTCACGCAATGACGCTGGGGTTTGCCAGGGGCGTCAGCAGCGCGCTGAAGCCAACAAAGGTGAAAAAGAGTAAAAACAAGACAGCCGGAAAAAACCCTCAGGGTTTTTTCCGGCTGCAGGGACGGTTCAAGCCAGTTGCTGGTCGATGAAGGCGGTCAGTTGCGACTTGCTCAGCGCGCCGACCTTGGTGGCGGCGAGTTCGCCGTCCTTGAACAGCATCAGGGTCGGAATGCCACGGATGCCGAACTTGGCGGGAATCTCGCGGTTCTCGTCCACGTTCATCTTGGCGATCTTCAGCTTGCCTTCATAACCCGTGGCCACGTCGTCAAGAATCGGGGCGATCATCTTGCAGGGGCCGCACCATTCGGCCCAGTAATCGACCAGCACGGGGGTGGTGGACTTGAGCACGTCGGCGTCGAAGGTGGCATCGGTGGTATGTTTGATCAGTTCATTGGCCATGACGGCTCCTTGGGTCTGGTTACGATAGGAAAGAGCAAAAATGTTGCGTTTATTGTGGCAGAAACAAGGGCCACGGGCGCTGGCTGGCCGCTATCGCACCGATAGCGCGCAATACAAGGGCGCCGCCAGCCGTTTTTATTGATTGACCATCACTTCGTTTCTTCGCCTCCATGACCATTTCTCCCACCCTTTCCGCGCGCTGCTGGCGCCAGGCCATGCAGCGGCTGGCCGAGGTCATCGCGTCGCGCGGACTTCATCCTTCCGAGGTGGTCGTGCTGCTGCCGTATGCGCAGTTGATCCAGCAGGCACGCCAGACCTGGGCTGAAAACGCCGGCGGCGCTTTTTTCGTGCCGCGCTTTGAAACCACCATGAACTGGGCCAGTGGCCTGGGCGGCACGCTGGGCATGTTCACGCCATCGGGCGTCGATCTGCGAATGGATGTGTCGGTCGACATGCTGACCGCCGCCTCGTTGCTCGGCCAGGCCGGCCTGGGGACCCAGCAGGATGCGCTGGCCGGCCGGCTGGTCGAGGCCGCCTGGAGCCTGAGCCATGTGGCTGCCAGCATCTTGCCCGCCGAACGCCAGGCCTGGAGCGAGTCGGTGGCCGAAGCGCTGGGCGTTGGCCTGGATTCGCCGGTGCTGGCGCTGGAAGCGGCCGTCGGGCGCATCGCGCTGGCCTGGGTGGCGGCCTCGGGCTACGCATCGGACCGGCTGTTCCAGGCCAGGCCGGCGCTGCTGGTCGTCGTCGAGGGTTTCCAGGCCGAGCCGGTGACCGAGGCGCTGAGGCTGCACCTGGGCGAGCAGGCGCTGTCGATTGCGCTGTGCCTGCCCGAGGACGAGCCGGATGCTTCCGGCGCGCCCCTGCCGTCGCTGCATCCGGCGCTCGACGCCGAAGACGAGGCCTGCCGCGCCGCCGGCTGCGTGCTGGCGCACCTGGCGCAAGGCCGCAGCCCGGTCGCGCTGATCGCGCAGGACCGCCAGCTGACCCGCCGGGTGGCCGCGATGCTGGCCGAGCGCGGCATTCGCATGCGCGATGAAACCGGCTGGAAACTGTCCACCTCGCGCGCCGCTGCCGGGCTGATGGGACTGCTGCGCGGCTTGCCCTGGGACGCGTCCACCGACACCGTGCTCGACTGGCTGAAGAATGCCCCGGCCTTTGCCGCCGCCACCGTCACGGCGGCGGAAGCCGAGGTGCGCAAGTTCGGCATGCGGGCCTGGCGCGACCTGCCGGCGGCGCCGCTGGAAGCGCTGGCCGCTGCCCAGGCGCTGGCGCGGCAGGTCAATCAGCTGCGCGACCAGCTGGTTCGCCCACGCCTGCTGGCCACCTGGCTGCGCGACCTGCGCGCCGCCCTGCAATCGGCCGGCCAGTGGGACGGGCTGGCGCGCGACGAGGCCGGCCAGCGGGTGCTGGAAACGCTTCGCCTGCACGAAGGCGCCGACAGCGAGTTTGCCGGCGCTGCGGTCATGAAGCTCAAGGAATTCACCAGCTGGGTCAACCAGGCGCTGGAAGCGCAGACGTTTTCGCCCGAGCATCCGACCGACGAGCAGGTCGTGATCCTGCCGCTGGCGCAGCTGCTGGGACGGGCCATGCAGGCCGTGGTGCTGCCCGGCTGCGACGAAATTCGCCTGCCGGTGTCGCCCGACCCGCCCGGCCAGTGGACGCCCAGCCAGCGCGAACTGCTCGGCCTGCCGTCGCGCGAGGCGCTGGCGCGGGTGTCCCGGCGCGCCTGGGCCTATGCCTTGCAACTGCCGCATGTGGACCTGCTGTGGCGCCGCAGCGAAGCCGGCGAGCACCTGATGCCCAGCGGTTTCGTGCAGGAGTTGCTGCTCGGCCGACCCCTGGCGTCGGACCTGGCGAGCGACCCGCGCAGCCTGCGCGCCGTGCAGGCATGCCCGACGTTGCGGCCGCAGCCCATCGGCGAAGCGCTGCCCGTCACGCGGCTGTCGGCCAGCAGCTATGGCGACCTGCGCGCCTGCCCCTACCGTTTTTTTGCGCTGCGCCAGCTGGGCCTGAACGAATCGGACGAGCTGGAAAGCGAACTCGGCAAGCGCGATTTCGGCAACTGGCTGCACAGCCTGCTCTGCACCTTTCATGAAGCATTGAAAGAGACTCCCGCGCAGGACCTGCCTGCACGCATAGCTATGATTAATGTAGCGGCCGAGCAAGCCACGAAAAAACTGGGCCTGAGCAGCAGCGAATTCCTGCCGTTCGCCGCCGCCTGGGGGCCGGTGCGCGACGGCTACCTGGCCTGGCTGGCCGCGCACGAGGCCGGCGGCGCCCGCTTCGACAGCGCCGAGCAGTGGCGCGAGATGCCGCTGGGCGAGCTGACGCTGATCGGCCAGATCGACCGCATCGACCGGCAGGCGGACGGTGGGCTGCTGCTGATCGACTACAAGACCGAGCCGCGCGCCACCACCGCCGAGCGCGTTAAAAACGGCCTGGAGGACACCCAGCTGGCCTTTTATGCGGCCCTGAACGCCGACGACACGCTGGCGGCGGCCTATGTCAACCTCGGCGAAAAAGAGCCGACCCGCACCTATGACCAGCCCGACATCGTGGAACTGCGCGATGCGCTGATCGACGGCATCCTGCTGGACATGGAACGCATTGCCAACGGCGCGGCGCTGCCCGCGCTGGGCGAGGGAAGCGCCTGCGGTTACTGCGCGGCGCGCGGCCTGTGCCGGAAAGACTTCTGGAGTGAATAGTGCCCCCACGCTCCCCACTGCGTGTGGTTCGCTGCCCCCCGAGGGGGCTGCTGCGCCTGCGGCCCGGCAAAGCCGGTTCCGCGGCCCCTGCTTGGGCAAAGCCCCACGCTCCTCACTGCGTGTGGTTCGCTGCCCCTGCGGAGGCCGGCCTGCGTGCGGCCTGGCAAAGCCGGTTCCGCGGCCGGTGCTTGCATGAGCGCGGAAGGGGACAGGCGTGCTTTTTGAACATTGAAATAATGAAGACTGACCGACCATGACCGCAGCCTACGAATGCAACGGCAAATCCGTTTCCGCCGAAGCCTTTTACGCCATAGCCTGCGACCCGCGCCGCAGCGTGGCGGTCGAGGCCTGCGCCGGTGCCGGCAAGACCTGGATGCTGGTGTCGCGCATCGTGCGGGCGCTGCTGGACGGCGCCAACGCACCGGACCATGCCGATGGCAGCCCCCGCGAGGCGGTGCGGCCGCATGAAGTCCTGGCCATCACCTTCACCAAGAAGGCGGCCGGCGAGATGCGCGAGCGGCTGGACGAGTGGCTGCAAAAATTCACCCATGCCGACGACGACACCCTGCGCCAGGAACTGGTCATGCGCGGCGTTTCCAGCCAGAAGAGCCCGCAGTCCAATGCCGACCTGCGCCGGCAGCTGTCCAATCTGTACCGCTCCATGCTGGCTGGCGGCCGTTCGGTGCAGATTCGCACCTTTCACGGCTGGTTCGCCGCCTTGCTGCGCAGCGCCCCGGTGGCGGTGCTGCACCGCCTGGGCATGCCGGTGAACTACCAGCTGCTGGAAGACGATGCGCCCGCCCGCGCGCTGGTGTGGCGGCGCTTTTATGCGGCGCTGGCCGGCGAAGCGCCGCTGCAGGCCGACTTCGAGGCCCTGGTGCTCGGCCATGGCCGCTTCCAGGCCGGCAAGGCGCTGCAGGCCGCACTCGACAAGCGGACCGAGTTTGTGCTGGCCGATGAACAAGGCGTGGTCGATGCGTCGGTCCAGCCTTTCGCGGCGCAGTTTCCGGAATTCGCCGAACTGGCCGCGCCGCAGGACTGCCTGGCGCCTGCCGGCGCCGGCCATGCCCTGCTGGTGCAGGCCGCCACGGCGCTGGGCCGCGCCAGCGCGCCGTCGTTTTCCGCCAAGGGCGCCGAACTGGCGCAGGCCTTGAGCGGCCAGGACCTGCCCGGCATCGTTGGCGCGCTGCTGACCGACAAGGGCACGCCGCGCAAGTTCGGCGAGAAAATCAACGGCATCGACGCGGTGCGGCAGGCGCAGGACCTGGTGCTGCGGGTGCAGGCCGCCTGCCAGCAGCACGAAGCCTGGCTGCACCAGCAGCGCATGGCCCGGCTCACCCGGCTGCTGATCGCGCAGTACACCCAGCTCAAGCGCGAGCACGGCTGGGTCGACATGAACGATGTCGAGCGCGCCGCGCTGGTGCTGCTCAGCGACCCGGTGCTGGCCGGCTGGGTGCAGGAGCGGCTCGACGCGCGCATCAAGCACCTGATGATCGACGAATTCCAGGACACCAATCCGCTGCAGTGGCAGGCGCTCTCGAGCTGGCTCAGCGGCTATGGCGGCGCGGGCGCGGCGCCCAGCGTGTTCCTGGTCGGCGACCCGAAGCAGAGCATCTACCGCTTCCGGCGCGCCGAGCCGCAGGTGTTCCGCGCCGCGCAGGCCTTTGTCGTCGAAGGGCTGGGCGGCGACCTGCTCAGCTGCGACCACACCCGGCGCAATGCCCTGGCCGTCATTGGCACGGTGAATGCCGTCATGGGCCATGCGCGCGAGGTCGATGGCTATGACGGCTTTCGCGACCACAGCACCGACTCAAGCAAGGCCGGCGCCACCGGCTGCCTGCCGGCGATTCCCCGGATGAAGGCCGATGCCGATGCGCCGGCGCAAACCGGCTGGCGCGACAGCCTGAGCACGCCGCGCGAACTGCCCGAGGAAACGCTGCGAACGCTGGAGGCGCGCCAGGCCGCCGCCTGGATTTCACGGCAGATCGCCAGCGGCTTGAACCCGTCGGACGTGATGGTGCTGTCGCGCAAGCGGGCCGGCCTGCTGCCGGTGCAGGAAGCCTTGCGGGCGCTGCACATTCCGGCGCAGATCGGCGAGAAAACCGACCTGATCGACTGCTGCGAAGTGCTCGACATGGTGGCCCTGCTCGATGTGCTGGTCTCGCCGCAAAACGACCTGTCGCTGGCGCGCGCCTTGCGCTCGCCGCTGTTCGGGCTGGCCGACGCCAGCCTGGTGCAGATCGCGCTGCTGCAACGCGAGCACCAGCAGCCATGGTACGAGCTGCTTCAAAAAACAGAGCTGCTCGCGCCCGAACTGCAAGGGCTGGCGGCCATTTTGAACCGGTGGAAGGGCTGGCTCGACAGCCTGCCGCCGCACGACGCGCTGCAAGGCATCTACGACGACGGCGATGTGCTGGCGCGCTTCGCGGCTGCGGCGCCCGCCACCCGGCGCCTGGCGGTGCTGGCCAACCTGCGCGCGCTGCTCGGCGTGGCGCTGGGGCGCGATGGCGGCCGCTATGCCACGCCCTACGGCCTGGTGCGCGCGCTCAAGGCCGGCGGCCTGCTGGCGCCGGTGGCCGCCAACGACGCGGCGGTCCGGCTGCTGACGATCCACGGCGCCAAAGGGCTGGAAGCCGAGGCGGTGCTGCTGCTCGACACCGACACGGCCGAGCGCAATGCCGACAGCATGGCCGTGCTGATCGACTGGCCCGGCGAAGCGACCGAACCGCGCAAGCTGGTGTTTCTGGTCAGCGAAGCCAGGCCGCCGGCCTGCGCGCAGGAAGCGCTGGCCGCCGAGCAGGCGGCCCGCAAGCGCGAGGAACTCAATGCCCTGTATGTCGCCATGACGCGGGCACGGCACACCCTGGCGATCTCGTCGATCGAGCCGCACCGCCCGACCACCGACAGCTGGTGGCAGCGCATGCAGGCGCTGCTGCCGCCGCTGAGTGATGCGTCCCCGGCAAGCGTGAATGGCAGCGGGGAAGCGGCAAGCCTGTTCTACCTGCCCGAGCTTGCGGTGCTGCCCGAAACCCTGTCGCCCCGGCCGCCGACCGATGCGGTGGAGGACGAAGACCCGGCCCATGCCCGCATCGGCAAGGCCATGCACCGCCTGCTCGAATGGGGCGGCCCCTCGTCGGCCGAGCATGTCGGCGCGGTGGCACGCGAATTCCGGCTCAGTCCGGCGCAGGCGGCCAAGGCGTGCGCACTGGCGCAATGCATCATCCGGGGCGACGGCGCCTGGGCCTGGCAAGACCACAGGCTGGCCTGGCAGGGCAATGAAGTGGACCTGGTGTTCCAGGGCCAGGCCTTGCGGCTGGACCGCCTGGTGCAACGGCGGGACGCGGGCCATGAAGGCCAGTGGTGGGTGCTCGACTACAAGTCGGCCCCGGAGCCGGAACTGCAGCCCGAGCTGATCGTGAAGATGCGGATTTACCGTGCCGCCGTGCAGCGGATCTATCCGGGCGCGCCGGTGAAAGCGGCCTTCCTGACCGGGCTGGGCACGGTGGTGGAACTCGGATGACGATGGCCATCACCCGGGACTGCCCGTTCCGGGATGCCTTTCTTTGACCGCGGTTTGCGGCGCGCCGGCATCCGCCTGAAAACCCGGACTTTGCGGGATAGCGCAAAATGCAAGCCTTTCAAGCCCCCGGCGCATTGCCAGCGTTCGCCATCAGCTATAGAAAAAATAGCATGCGCGGCTGGTCTGTCAACGTCCCCGGGACAGCGACCATTTTTACCTCAAGCCAGCACCCCCGTGCGGACGGATTTTTCCTGTGAACAACATCGACTCCCTTGCCACCCCCATCCCGAATCCGGCCCGGCCGCTGCGCATTGCCGTCATTGGCGGCGGCCCGTCCGGCCTGATGGCGGCCGAAGCGCTGGCCAGCGCCGGACCCGCGGTTTCCGTGCAGGTGTATGACGCCATGCCTTCGGTCGGCCGCAAGTTCCTTCTGGCCGGCAAGGGCGGGCTGAACCTGACGCATTCCGAACCGGCGGAGATTTTCCTCAAGCGCTACGGCGCGCACAGCGGGCCGCTGCAGGCGCTGATGGCCGCTTTCGGACCGGCCGAACTGCGCGCCTGGGCCGAAGCGCTGGGCATTGAAACCTTTGTCGGCAGCTCGGGGCTGGTGTTTCCCCAGGACATGAAGGCCGCGCCGCTGCTGCGCGCCTGGCTGCACCGCCTGCGCGCCTCTAGCGTGCGGTTTTCCATGCGGCACCGCTGGCTGGGCTGGACCGAGGACGGCACGCTGAAATTTTCAACGCCCGCCGGCGAGGTGCTGGCCGAGGCCGACGCGGTGGTGCTGGCGCTGGGCGGCGGCAGCTGGAAACGCCTGGGCTCCGACGGCGCCTGGGTGCCGATCCTGCAGGAGCGCGGCGTGCCCGTGGCGCCGCTGCAGCCGTCGAACTGCGGCTTTGACGTGGCCGCCCGGCCTGCGCTGGACGCCGCCGCGCACGGCGAAACCCGGCGCGATTTCTTCCGGGAACTGGTCGGCCAGGCGCCGCAGCCCGAGCCGGGCTGGAGCGAGCACTTTGCCAGCCGATTTGCCGGCGAGCCCTTCAAGTCGGTGGCGATCCGTTTCACCGATTCGCAAGGCCGCAGTTTCAGCCGCAAAGGCGAATTCGTCGCCACGGCGACCGGCGTCGAAGGCAGCCTGGTCTATGCGGCGTCCAGCCTGCTGCGGGACGAGATCGCGGCCCAGGGCAGCGCAACCCTGCTGCTCGACCTGCTGCCCGACAAGACGCCCGAGCAGGTGCTGGTCGAGGTGCGCCATCCGCGCGGCTCGCGCTCGCTGTCCAGCCATCTGAAAAGCCGCCTGAACCTGGACGGCATCAAGGCCGGCATGCTGTATGAACTGCTGGGCAAGGACGCGATGGCCGACCCGGTGAAGCTGGCCACCGGCATCAAGGCGCTGCCGCTGCGGCTGGTGGCGGTCCGGCCCATCGACGAAGCGATCAGCAGCGCCGGCGGCGTGCGGTTCGAGGGGCTGGATGAGAACCTGCGCATCTCCGTGCCCGCCGACCTCAGGCCGCCGGTGTTTTGCGCCGGCGAAATGCTCGACTGGGAAGCGCCCACCGGCGGCTACCTGCTGACGGCCTGCTTTGCCACCGGCCGGGCGGCCGGGCAGGGCGTGCTGCGGCATTTCGGCCAGGCGTTGCCTGCCGGCGCCTGAACGGCCCGGGGCCTGGCTAAATTCCCGACGGAAAGGTTTCGGGCGCTTCACCCGCGCTCCAGACCGGTCCCTTGTCCAGCGGCTCCAGCGCGCTGGTTTCGTCGATGTGGATCATGGCATCGAACTGACCGGCCAGGCGGGTGTGGAAATAGTGGCTCTGGCGTTCGGTTTCGGGCCGGTAGATGACGCCGATCGCGCGCTGCAGCCGAAGCGGCTCGGCCAGCTGGCGCAGCGCGGCATGGTCCCGCAGCAGCAGTAAAAAGCGCTTCGTGCCGGTCTGGTGGAACACGTCTTCCCAGCTGCCGTGCAGGCCGTCGCGCACCCGCTTGCGCTGCGGCGGCTTGTCCCAGTCCGTGGCGGCCGTCACCCAGCCATGGTGGGTGCTGAAACCGACGCGCACGGCATCCAGGCCGTAGCGGTCGCGCATCAGCTGGCCGACATTCCATTCGCCGCGGTCGCTCATCTCGGTGGCGCCGGCATCGCCCAGGTGCGAGTTGTGCGCCCACACCGCCATGCGCGGCGGCATGCCGCCGGCGCCCAGGTGCCGGTCCAGCGCCTGCAGCGTCTCGACCATGTGGCTGTCGCGCAGGTTCCAGGACGACACCCGGGCGCGGAACATGGTGCGGTAGTACTCCTCGGCATTGCGCACCAGGCGGGCGTTCTGCTCGGCATGAAACGCTTCGTCACGCGCCAGACCGGGCGTGCGCGGCATGTCGGCCGCGCGGCGCGTCATTTCGCGCAGCTGCTGCACCACGGCATCTTCACAGCTCGGCGCCATTCCAAAGCTGGCGGCATAGCCGTAGGCCTGGCTGTCTTCGCCCGAATGGTCGAAGCAGCTGTAGCGGTAGCGGGCGCGCGCGGCGGCTTCGGGATCGATCCGGTCGAGGTAGGCCAGCACTTCCTGCATGGAGGTGAACAAGCTGTACAGGTCGATGCCGTAGAAGCCGACCTGGGACTCCGGGCTGCGGCCGGTGTTGTAGTCGCGCAGCCATTCCACAAAATCGCGCACCTCGGTATTGCGCCACATCCATGACGGAAAGCGCTTGAAGCCCGACAGCGCCGAATCGGCATCGGCGTCGCTGCCCAGGCCGCGCACATAGCGGTTCACGCGCCATGCGTCGGGCCAGTCGGCCTCGACCGCTACGGCGGTGAAGCCTTTCTCAAGGATCAGCCGGCGCGTGATGGCGGCGCGCTCGCGGTAGAACTCCTGCGTGCCGTGCGATGCCTCGCCCAGCAGGGCAAAGCGCGCCGGGCCGATCAGTTCGAGCAGTGCGTCGTAGTCGCTGGCGCCGCCGTCCAGCGGCTGCAGATGCTGCTGCAGGCTGTGGACCAGCACGCTGGCGGGTTGACGGGCATCCGCCTGCGGCTCGGGCGAGGGATTTTGCTGCCAGGACTTTTCCCGGATCAGGTTGGCCTTGAGCGCCTGTTCGCGCGTGCGGCGGGCTTCATCGAGCAGGGCAATGACTTCCTCGTCGGATGTCTGCGGAAATGTCTTGTACCAGAGGCCGACGGCGCGAAACGGATGCGGCATGGCGGCGCAGACCACCTCGTCCGCTTCATCGCGCAGGGCCTGGCAGCTGTCCTGCGCGCCCACCGGAACGGCCACCACCAGCCGGGCGGGGCGCTGCTGCCGGATGGCCAGCACGGCCGCGCGCATGCTGGCGCCGGTGGCCAGCCCGTCGTCGACCACGATGACCGTGCGGCCTTCAATGCCGATCGGCGGACGCTGGCCCCGGTAGAGCTGCTCGCGCCGCACCAGTTCATCCTGCTCGCGGGCCACGACCCCGGCGATGTCCGAGGGCGCGACGTCCAGGCCGTTCAAGGGCGTCATGACGCGAACGCCCCCGCTGGCAATCGCGCCCATGGCATATTCCTCGTGGCCGGGAAGGCCCAGCTTGCGGACCACGAAAATGTCCAGCGGCGCCTGCAGCGCCTGCGCCACTTCAAAGGCCACCGGGACGCCGCCGCGCGGCAGGCCGAGCACCAGCAGGTTGTCCTGGCCGGCATGGTGGGCCAGTTTTTCCGCCAGCACCCTTCCGGCATGGCGGCGATCATTCAGCGGCAAGGTGATGTCACGCATGATGGTTTCCTCCTTCAGGCTTTGACCAGGGGCGCGCCCCCCGGTTCCGTGCGCGCCAGATGGGCGCCGAACCAGGAGGCCGCCAGTTCGGCCACCGCCTCCAGCGCGCCTTTTTCCTCAAACAGGTGGGTGGCGCCCTCGACGATCGCCATGCGCTTTTCGCAGGTCAGGTGCGCTAGCGACTCCTCGTTGAGCCCGATCACGCCATGGTCGGCGCCGCCGACGATCAGCAGCGTGGGCGCGGTGACGGCCGCCAGCGCCACCGGGCCGGCCAGTTCGGGCCGGCCGCCGCGCGATACCACGGCGGCGATCTGCCGCCCCAGGCGGGCGGCGGCAATGATGGCGGCGGCGCTGCCGGTGCTGGCGCCGAAGTAGCCCACGGGCAGCCGCTCCAGGCCGGGCTGCGCTACCGCCCAGGTGGTCGCGTCCTGCAGGCGCCGGGTGAGCAGGGCGATGTCGAACCGGTGCTCGCGGGTGTGCAGGTCGATCTGCTCCTCCTGCGCGGTGAGCAGGTCGAACAGCAGCGTGGCAATGCCGGACTGCTGCAGGCGCTGCGCCACCAGCCGGTTGCGCGCGCTGTGCCGGCCGCTGCCGCTGCCATGCACGAACAGCACCACCCCGAAAGCGCCGGCCGGCACCGTCAGGTCGCCGTAGAGCCAGGCGTCGCCGCAGGGAATGCGGACTTCGAGGGCGGCAGGGACTTGCCCGTTGGGATTCATGGCGCACTCCGGAAAAATGGAAGCATCAGCCTAGGAAAAACGGGCGCATCGGGCCATCAGGTTTTTTCGATTTTTCCTGTAGTCAAGCTTGTCCAGGCAGGTTTTTTTAAGCCAAAACAGCTGTTTGCGCACGTCCTGCCTGCGCTCGGTGCTATCAAAAAAGAAGTCGATGAATCCGGCGTTGCTATCCTGCCGGCCGGCCCGCGGGCCACACCCGGCGGCGCCATCGTCAAGGCTCAGCCGAGCTTTTTCACCAGCACCTGGCTTTTGCGGTCCCAGTTGTACTTGCGCTTGCGGGCGTCAGGCAGCCAGTCCGGGTCCACCTGCACGAAGCCGCGCTTGATGAACCAGTGCATGGTGCGCGTGGTCAGCACGAAGATGCTCTGCAGGCCGGCGGCGCGGGCGCGCTGCTCGATGCGCTTGAGGATTTTCTCGCCGTCGCCCTGGCCCTGGCTTTGCGGCGACACCGTGAGGGCGGCCATTTCGCCGGTCCTGGCTTCGGGATAAGGATAGAGCGCCGCGCAGGCGAAGATCACCCCGTCGTGTTCGACGATGGTGTAGTGGTCGGCATCGCGCTCGATCTCGGTGCGGCTGCGCTTGACCAGCGTGCCGTCCTGCTCGAACGGCTCGATCAGCTGCAGGATGCCGCCCACGTCGTCGGCGGTGGCCTCGCGCAGTTCCTCCAGCTTTTCATCGACCACCATGGTGCCGATGCCGTCGTGCACATAGATTTCCAGCAGCAGCGCGCCGTCGATGGCAAACGGAATGATGTGGCTGCGCTCCACGCCGGCCTTGCAGGCCTTCACGCAGTGCTGCAGGTAAAAAGCCGTGTCGCTCGGACGCTGGCCGGCAGGCACCTTGGCCAGCAGGGCTTCGGCGGCGGCCAGCGGCAATTCGGTGTCGATGGGGTTGTCCTCGCTGACCGGCGCGTCGGGCTTGAGCCGGATACCGGGAATCTCGGTGACGAAAATCAGCTTGTCGGCCTGCAGCGCAATCGACACGCTGGTCGCGACTTCTTCCATCGTCAGGTTGAACGCCTCGCCGGTCGGCGAAAACCCGAAGGGCGAGATCAGCACCATCGCGCCGAAGTCCAGCGTGCGCGAAATGCCCGCCACATCGACCTTGCGCACCAGGCCCGAATGCTGGAAATCCACGCCATCGACAATGCCGACCGGCCGGGCGGTGATGAAGTTGCCCGAGATCACCCGAATCGTCGAGCCGGCCATCGGCGTGTTCGGCAGGCCCTGGCTGAAGGCGGCCTCGATCTCGTAGCGCAGCTGGCCGGCGGCTTCCTGCGCGCAGTCCAGCGCCACCTCGTCGGTGATGCGCATGCCGTGCGAGTATTTCGCCTCGTGGCCCTTGGCGCGCAGCTGCTCGTTGACCTGCGGCCGGAAACCATGCACCAGCACCACCTTCACCCCCATGCTCTGGATCATCGCCAGGTCCTGCGCCAGATGCGGCAGCTTGCCGGCGGCAATCGCCTCGCCCGCAATGCCGACGACGAAGGTCTGGTTGCGAAACTTGTGGATGTAGGGCGCCACCGACCGGAACCAGGGAACAAAGGTGAAGTTGAAGACCGTGGACATGGCGCTTTCAGGGTTCAGTAGGTACTTGGGGGAAAAACCGGAGCATTCCCGGACACGGGTCCAGGCGCTTGTCCGGCAAGGCAAAAAAATAGCAGTGAGTGTAAGGCGCGCGGGCCAACGGCGCCGCGGACATTGGCGCGCCCGAAAAGCCCGGCCCGCATCCGCTGGCAAGGCAGAACGCCGATAATCAGCAGCTTTGACTGCTGGGTCTTCCCTTGCTTCCTTCCTTGTCTCCTCTGGCCATCACCTTTCCCGAGTCGCTGCCGGTTTCCGCCAAGCGCGACGACATCGCCGCGGCGCTCACGGCGCACCAGGTCATCATCGTCTGCGGTGAAACCGGCTCGGGCAAGACCACGCAGCTGCCCAAGATCGCCCTGGCGCTGGGGCGCGGCAAGCTCAACTACGCGCCCGGCCAGGGCAAGCTGATCGGCCACACCCAGCCGCGCCGCATTGCCGCGTCCAGCGTGGCCAAGCGCATTGCCGAAGAGCTGAAGACGCCGCTGGGCGACGTGGTCGGCTACAAGGTGCGCTTTCAGGACCGGCTGAGCCGCGATGCGTCGGTCAAGCTGATGACCGACGGCATACTGCTGGCCGAAACCCAGACCGACCCGCTGCTGCGCGCCTACGACACCATCATCATCGACGAGGCGCACGAGCGCAGCCTGAACATCGACTTCCTGCTGGGCTACCTGCGCCAATTGCTGCCGCGCCGGCCCGACCTGAAGGTGGTGATCACCTCGGCGACGATCGACGCGCAGCGCTTTGCCGACTATTTCGCCTCAGCCAAGGGGCCGGCGCCGGTCATCATGGTGTCGGGGCGGATGTTCCCGGTCGAGCAGCGCTACCGGCCATTTGAAGAGTCGCGCGACTACGACCTGAACGACGCGATTGCCGACGCGGTGGACGAACTCTGGATGAATCCGCGCAGCGCCGGCGACATCCTGATTTTCCTGCCCGGCGAGCGCGAGATCCGCGAGGCCGCCGACCATTTGCGCAAGCACCTGGCGCACCAGCCCCTGACGCGCAATGCCGAGGTGCTGCCGCTGTTTGCCCGCCTGAGCCAGGCCGAGCAGGACCGGATTTTCGACGGCCACAGCGGCCGGCGCATCGTGCTGGCGACCAACGTGGCCGAAACGTCGCTCACCGTGCCGGGCATCCGCTACGTGATTGACGCCGGCACGGCGCGGGTCAAGCGCTACAGTTTCAGGAACAAGGTCGAGCAGCTGATGGTCGAGCCGATCTCGCAGTCGGCCGCCAACCAGCGCGCCGGGCGCTGCGGCCGCGTGGCCGACGGCATTTGCATCCGGCTGTACGACGAGCCCGATTTTTTGGGCCGGCCGCGCTTCACCGACCCGGAGATTTTGCGCAGCTCCCTGGCTGCGGTGATTTTGCGCATGAAGGCGCTGCACCTGGGCACCATCGAGGACTTTGCCTTCATCGAGCCGCCGCAACGCCGCGCCATTGCCGACGGCTACCAGCTGCTGGCCGAACTCGGCGCGGTCGATGACGACAACGAACTCACGCCGGTTGGCCGCACGCTGGCCAAGCTGCCGCTGGACCCGCGCGTCGGCCGCATGATTCTGGAGGCGAAAGACCGCAAGGCACTGGAGGAAGTGCTGGTGATTGCCAGCGCCCTGAGCGTGCAGGACGTGCGCGACCGGCCGATGGACAGGCAGACCCAGGCCGACCAGGCGCATGCCAAGTTCGACGACGAGAAAAGCGAGTTCGCCGGCTACCTCAAGCTGTGGAAATGGCTCAACGAGTCGCGTGGCGGCCGGGTGCAGCCGCCGGCCCGGCCCGTCCCCAGAAGGGCAGGGAACCAGGCCGTCCTGCCCATCCACAAGCGCAGCGCCGCTTCACTTCCTTCCCCTGAGGAAGGGGTCCTTGCCGAACCCGCGCCCAGCCACAAGCTGAGCAACCGCCAGTACGAAACCCTGCTGCGCGAGAATTTCGTCAACATCCGCCGCGTGCGCGAATGGCGCGACATCCATTCCCAGCTGCAGGCGGTGGTCGGCGAGCAGGGCTGGCATTTGAATACCGAACCCGCCAGCTACGAGCAGCTGCACCTGTCGCTGCTGTGCGGCCTGCTGGGCAACATCGGCTGGAAGGACGAGGAGCATGACGCCTACCTTGGTGCGCGGGGCATCCGCTTTCACCGCCATCCGGGCGCGCGGCTGAGCAAAAAGCCGGGCCGCTGGATTGTCGCGGCCGAACTGGTCGAGACCACGCGCCTGTTCGGCCGGGGCATTGCCAACATCGATCCGCAATGGATCGAGCTGGCCGCCGGCCATCTGTTGAAAAAGCAGGTGCTGGATCCGCACTGGGAGAAAAAAGCCGCGCAGGTCGCCGCCTTCGAGCGCGCCACGCTCTACGGGCTGGTGGTCTACAGCGGGCGGCGGATCAACTTTGGCAAGATCGACCCGGTCACGTCGCGCGAAATCTTCATTCGCGAGGCGCTGATCGCAGGCAACTGGGACACGAAGCTGCCCTTTCTGGCCGCCAACGACAAGATGATTGCGCATGTGCAGGACCTGGAGCACAAGGCGCGCCGCCAGGACGTGCTGATCGATGACGAGCTGATCTACGCCTTTTACGACCAGCAGCTGCCGCCCGATGTCTGCACCGGCGCCGGCTTCGAGAACTGGTTCAAGGCCGAGGTCAGGAAGCGGCCGGATCTGCTGTTGTTGACGCAGGAAGAGCTGATGCGCCACGAGGCGGCGGGCATCACCACGCAGGCCTTTCCCAAGGCGCTGCGGCTGGGCGGCGTCGATTGCCTGGCGACCTACCTGCACGAGCCCGGCGACGCACGCGACGGCGTGACCGTCGAGGTGCCGATCTTTGCGCTGAACCAGGTCAACGAGGAGCGCTGCGAATGGCTGGTGCCCGGCATGCTCAAGGACAAGATCCAGGCGCTGATCAAGACACTGCACCAGCGCCCGCGTTCGCGGCTGGTGCCTCTGCCCGACACTGCTGCGCGCATGGCGCAGGAACTGATGGCGGCAGAGAAGTTCGGCACGGGTTCGCTGACCGACGCAGTCCTGAAATGGGTGCGCGATGCGACCTCGCTCGACATCAAGCGGGCCGACCTGAAGCTGGACATGCTGCCGCCGCACCTGTTCATGAACTTTCGCGTGGTCGATGAGCACGGGCGCCAGCTGGGCGCGGGCCGCAACCTGGGCGCGCTCAAGGGCGAGCTGGGCTCGCAGGCGCGCGGGGCTTTCCAGGCGCTGGCGGGGCTCAAGAACCTGGGCCGGGCGCCGCCGCCTGCGCTGGACACCGCCCCGGCCGGTGCTTCAGACCGAAATAAAGCATCCAGCAAGCCTCTGGCGCAAGCGGGGCGGGCGCAGTCAGCTCCTGAAAAGATAGCAGTCAAGGTTCCCGAGCGCTACACCAGCTGGACCTTTGGCGAATTGCCAGAGCTGATGGAGATCGGCAAGGGGGCGCAAACGCTGATTGGTTTTCCCGCGCTGATCGACCTGGGCGACGCGGTGACCATCGAGGTGTTCGACGAGCCCGACGCCGCGGCTGTCAGGCACCGTGCCGGCCTGCGCCGCCTGTTTTCGCTGCAGATCAGGGACGCGCTGAAGTACCTGGAGAAAAACCTCCCCGACCTGTTGAAAATGAGCACGTCCTACATGCTGGTGGGCCGCGCCGCCGACAACTCGGGCGGCGGCACGGTGGACGAGCTGCGCCAGCAGATCATCGAGGTTGCGCTGGACCGGGCGTTCCTGCTCGATCCGCTGCCGAGCGGCGAAGCCGGCTTCAAGAAGCGGGTGGACGAGGGGCGCGGCCGCCTGACGCTGATTGCCAGCGAAGTGGCGCGGCTGGCGGGCGGCATCCTGACGGAATTCGCCGTGGCCCAGCGAAAAATCAAGGACACGAAAAACGCGCTGGAGGCGGTGCAGGACGCCACGCAGCAGCTTCAGCGCCTGATGCCCAAGAAATTCCTGACGGCCACGCCCTACGGCCAGCTGCAGCATTTCACCCGCTACCTCAAGGCGATCACGCTGCGGGTGGACAAGTGGCGCGCCGACCCGGCCCGCGATGCCGCGCGCCTGGCCGAATTGCGTCCGCACGAGCAGCGCTACTGGCGGCTGCTTGCCGAGCGCAAGGGTGCGGCGGACGCGCGCATGCAGGAATACCGCTGGCTGCTGGAGGAGTTGCGGGTGAGCTTTTTCGCGCAGGAACTGCGCACGCCGCAGCCGGTCAGCATCAAGCGTCTGGACAAGCTCTGGGCGCAGATCAACAGTTGATAGCCCCACGAAAAAAGGACCTTGCTCTGCAAGGTCCTTTTTTCAAGGGGGGACTTCAGTTGCTAGATGCGGCCCATCAGGAGCAGCACGATCAGGATGATCACCACCAAACCGATACCGCCGCTGGGACCGTAACCCCAATTGCGGCTGTGGCCCCAGCTGGGCAGGGCGCCGACCAGAATCAGGATCAGGACGATCAGCAGGATAAGCGAGATGGACATTGAAGACTCCTTGTTATGTGTGGGTGTATTCTTGCCTCCCCCTTGCGTGCGTCAAGCAGGAAGGCGGCTGATACAGGCGTCAGGAGTTGCCTACAGTCGCGCTAGCCGGTCCAGCGCCAGGCGCAGGGTTTCGTCCTTTTTGGCAAAGCAAAAGCGCACGACGCGCTGGTCGAACCCGTCGCCATAGAACGCCGACAAGGGGATCGCCGCCACGCCGATGTCGGTTGCCAGCCAGCGGCAGAAATCGGCCTCGCCCAGGTCGCTGACCTGTGAAATATCGACGCACTGGAAGTAGCTCCCTTCGCTGGGCAGCAGCTTGAAGCGCGTGTTTTCCAGCCCCTTGCGGAACAGGTCGCGCTTTCGCTGGTAGAAAGCCGGCAGGTCCAGGTAAGGCCGGTCGCTGGCCATGTAGGCGGCCAGGCCATGCTGCACCGGCGTGTTGACGGTGAACACATTGAACTGGTGCACCTTGCGGAACTCCGCCATCAAGCTGGCCGGCGCGGCAACATAGCCGACCTTCCAGCCGGTGACATGGTAGGTCTTGCCGAAGCTGCTGACGATGAAGGCCCGCGCCGCGAGCCCGGCAAAGCGCGCGGCGCTCTGGTGGATAGCGCCCTGGGCGGCGTCGAACACCATGTGCTCATAGACCTCGTCGCTGATCAGCAGGACATCGGTCGGGGCGAGGAGGTCCTGAAGCGCGAGCATCTCGGCCTCGGTCCAGACCGTGGCGCTGGGGTTGTGCGGCGAGTTGACGATGATGGCGCGCGTGCGGGGGCTGAGGGCCGCGCCGATCTTTTCAAAGTCCGGACGAAACGTTCCGGGCGTCAACGGCACGCGGACCACGTTGCCGCCTGCCAGCTCGATGTTCGGCACATAGCTGTCGTAGCACGGCTCCAGCACGATGACCTCGTCGCCCGGATGCACGACGGCCAGGATGATGGTGAGGATCGCCTGCGTGGCGCCCGCCGTGATGGTGATCTCGCTGCCGGGGTCGTAGCTGCGGCCGTACAGCGCGGCCAGCTTGGCCGCGACGGCTTCGCGCAGCACGGGGACGCCGGCCATCGGCGGATACTGGTTCAGGCCGCGCTGCATGGCGCCGGTGACGGCATCGACCAGTTGCGGGTCGCAGTCGAAATCGGGAAACCCCTGGCCCAGGTTCACCGCGCCTGTTTCAGCGGCCAGCGCCGACATGACGGTGAAGATCGTCGTGCCGACCCGGGGCAGCCGGCTGGTGAGCGCTGGCGTTCGGGCCGGATCAGCGGTGCGCGTTGCAGGTGAATTCGTCGTCATCATGTTCAAACCTCGTCGTCGTGGAGGCGACCTGCCATGGCCCTGGCCACCAGGTCGCGGTTGAGCTTGTCGTTGAGCAGTTCAGTGAACTTGTAGACAAAATTGCGCAGGTAGGCGCTGCGCTTGAAGGCCACGCGGGCGACGTTCACGCCAAACAGATGGCCTGCCGGCAAGGCCACCAGGTCGGCATTGGTGCCGTCGTCCTTGACCGCCATTTCGGCCACGATGCCCACGCCCAGCCCGAGCCGCACATAAGTCTTGATCACGTCGGAGTCGATGGCTTCCAGGGCAATGCGCGGATGCAGGTGCCGGGCAGCAAACGCCTGGTCGACCTTGGTGCGGCCGGTGAACGACGGGTGGTAGGTGATCAGCGGCTCCTGCGCCAGGTCTTCCAGCGTGATGTGTTCCTTTCTGGCCAGCGGATGGTCGCCGGGCATGACCAGCATGTGCTGCCATTCATAGCAGGGCAGCGTCACCAGGTCGTCGTAATGGCTCAAGGATTCGGTGGCAATCCCGATCTCGGCCACTTCATCAAGCACCATGCGCGCGACCTGGTCGGGCGAGCCCTGGTGCAGGCTGACGTTGACCTTGGGAAAGGCCTCGCGCAGGCGGGCGACCGGCTGCGGAAGTACGTAGCGGGCCTGCGTATGGGTGGTGGCAATCGACAGCGTGCCGCTGTCCTGCGCCGAAAACTGCTCGCCGATGCGCCGCAGGTTGCCGACTTCCCGCATGATCAGCCCGATGCTTTTGAGCACATGCTCGCCGGGCTCGGTCACGCGCTTGAGCCGTTTGCCGTGCCGGGCAAAAATTTCCACACCAAGCTCTTCCTCCAGCTCGATGATGGCCTTGGAAACGCCGGGCTGCGAGGTGTGCAGCGCCCGCGCAGTCTCTGTCAGGTTCAGGTTGCGGCGGACGGCTTCCTGGACAAAGCGGAATTGGTGCAAGTTCATAGGGAATTCGATCTTATTTTTAATTTTATTATGCCTGCGATGCACTAAAGAAATTCCGGTGAACTAAGCGTTTTCAGTCTCCTCTGAAGTTGCGTACGCGCTATCGGCCACTGCAATGTCGGCCAGCAGGGTGGTCATCTGGGCATATTCGCCGGCAGCCTGAAGCAGTTCAATGGCGACACCGGGATGCGCGCCCCTGATCTGCTCAATCAGCAGCGGCAAGTCCTCGCGCGCATGCTTTCCCACGCCCAGGAACAGCGGAAAAACCCTCAGCTGGCGCGCACCTGCGGCAATCAGCTCGTCGGCCGCTTCCGGCAGCGACGGCGCGCAGATTTCGAGGTAGGCGCAACGCACCAGGATGCCGGGCTGGCGAGCACCGATCTGCGCGGCGACCGCTTCGATCGGCAATCGCCACAGCGGATCGCGCGAACCGTGGGCAAACAGGACAATACCGCGCAGCGCAGGAAATGGGGAGGTCATGAATGGTGGGAAGAGTTGAAGGGTAGGATTGGCAAGGTCACCGCCTGAGCACCAGCCAGCCGAATGCGCCCATGGAAATGGCCATGTAGATCAGCCCCGGGGTGGCCGCTGCCAGCCAGGGCTGCCAGTTGCGCAGGTTGCCGATGTAGCCGAACACATTGTTGAGCAGAAAAAAGCTGATGCCGATCATCACACCGGCAAACACATAGCCGGTGATGCCGCCGGAGCGGAAATGCAGGTAGGCAAAGGGCAGGGCCAGCATCACCATCACCAGGCAGCTGAGCGGATAGAACACCTTGCGCCAGAACTCGATTTCGTAGCGCTGGGACGTCTGGCCGTTGGCTTCCAGATGGCGGATGTAGTTGAACAGGTCGATCGTGGCCATCCGGTCGGGCCGCAGCAGCGCGACCGACACCATCTCTGTGGTGATCTCGGTGGGCCAGCGAAAGCTGGGCATGGCGGTGCGGTTGACCCGCGCGTGTTGCGGGGAGGCATCGGGCTTGCCGCCGGCGTTAGCGCTGGCAGGCACGGCGAACTCGGTGCGCGTGGCATCGCGCAGCAGCCAGGCGGTGTTCGAAGAGAACGCTGCCACCGGGGACTCGGTCGTCGAGACGATCAGTCCCCTGCCGTCGAACTCGTAAATGCGAACGCCATGCATTTCGCCGTTCGGCGACAACTCGCTGACGTTCACGATGAAGCTGTTGCTGGCCTGTTTTTCCTTCAGCCAGGCACCGGTCTGGCCCACGGTGATCTTGCTCTGGTACCTGGCCTTGAGCAACTGCGCGGCGCGCTCGCTGACAGGCGAAATGTAGTCGCCGACAACGAAGCTCAGCGCGACGAAAAATGCGCCCAACCACAGCAGCAGCTTGAGCGCCCGCCAGGGGCCGAGCCCGCTGGTGCGCAAGATGGTGAATTCCGAGCTTTGGGCCAGGCGCGCCATGACGAAAATGCTGCCGATCAGCACCGATATCGGCAACAGCTCATACAGGTGGTTGGGAATCAGCAGGGTGACGTACAGCAGGGCATGCCTGATCTGGTAGATGCTCTCGCCCACCAGGCCGTTGTTTTTACCCAGGTACTGCAGTTCGTCCACCAGGTCGAAAAAGAAGAACAGGGCCAGAAAACCCAGGGCCACCAGCGCAATCGAAGTCAGCACTTCGCGGTAGATGAGGCGCCGTATGGTCTTCATGCCCGTCCTCCGGCCTGGACTGCGGACACCGGAGCGCGCGCCCGCCGGCTGCGGCCCAGGCGCCAGTTCAAATGCCGCTTGGCCAGCCAGGCCAGGGCGAGCAGCAGGACGCCGCCATGCAGGGCCAGCAAAAGCGGGCCGAAACCGATCAGCCCGACAAAGATCCAGTTCTGGCCCAGGTTGACCAGGTTGTTGTAGACCACGAAGGCCAGCACGACAAATATCATGTTGGCGCTGCGTCCGCCGCGCGGGTTGACGCTGGACAGCGCCAGCGCCACCACCACCAGGTTGATGGCGGAAAGGGCCAGGCCCAGCCGCCATGCCAGCTCACCGAGGTTGCCGCGCGTCGGCTCCTTGATCAGCGCGCGGCTGGACATCAGCTTGGCTTCGGGAGGCGTTTCCCCCAGCAGTCCGGAACTGCCGGTCTTGACGCCGTATTCCTTGAAGTCGCTGATCTTCAGTGCGGACTTGCCAATCTCGTTCTCCAGCCGCTGGCCGTTGGACAGCATCAGGAACTGCGCATCGCCCCGGGTTTCAATGCGTCCGGACTGGGCGGTGGTGACCGAGCTTTTTCCTTTTTCCGTGGCGGCAATGAAGACATTGTTGCTGGCCTTCTCGCCGGCCAGCTCGCGGTCGATGAAGAACACCCGGTTGCCGCTGGAGGACTCCTGGAAGACGCCGGGGGTGATGCGGTCCAGGTCGCCGCGCTGCTGGTATCGGCTTTGCATGTCCTTGGTTTGCTGGTTGGTCCATGGCCAGACAAAAATCGCCATCAGGCTGATGACCATCAGCACCGGCCAGGCAAAGTGAAACAGCGGCCGCAAAAAACCGGCCAGTCCCTGGCCGCTGGTGAACCACACGACCATTTCGCTGTCGCGGTACATGCGCGACAGGGTGCTTACCAGTGCAATGAACAGCGCGAGCGTCAGGATGGTGGGCAGGCGCCCCAGGCCGGAATACGCCATGTAGAGCATCACGTCCTGCGGGCTGATGGAGCCGCGCGATGCCTGGCCCAGGGTGCGTATCAGCACGATGGTCATGACGATGGTGACAAGCACCACCAGGGTGGCGCCGAAACTGCGCGCCAGTTCTTTGCGAATTGAAGATTGGAATAACATTGGCTGGATGGCTGCCTTGCTCGGCTGTATTTGTGTAAGCTGGTTTTTCTACCCAACCCTGAATTATGGACTTTGAACTTAAAACTCTGAACCGCGCCCTTGCCTGCAGTGAAAAAGCCGATGCGCTGATGGTGCTGGTCCCTGAGGGCTTCGACGGCGGAGACGACGCTTTGTCGCTGCTTGCCGCACTGGCCATCAAGTCAGGCGATCTGGAACTCAAGCCGGGCAAGCTGCTCAGCGCCTACCGTATACCGGGCATTGAGGCCACGCGGGTGGTGCTGGTCGGCGCAGGCGATGCCAGCGAAAAAAGCGTCCGCACCGCCGTCAATGCCGCGATGGGCGCGTTGAAGGCCAGCAGTGCCCAGCGCGCCGTCCTTTGCCTCGGCCTGCTGGCCAGCGTCCAGCCCGAAACGGTTCGCGCCGCCGTTGTCGCCTGTGCCGACGCGAGCTATGTCTACACCACCACCAAGTCCAAGCCGGTACCGGCAAAACTGCAGCAGATGACGGTTGCCGTCGACAGCCAGGCCCCGGTTCAGGCCGGTTTTGACAAGGCCATCGGACTGGTCAAGGGCATTGAACTGGCCAAGGAATGGGCCAACCGGCCGGCCAACCATGCCACGCCCACCTTGCTGGCCGGCGCTGCCAAGGAACTGGGAAAGCTGCGCCGCATCAAGACCGAGGTATTGGGCCCCAAGGAAGTTGAGAAGCTCGGCATGGGCGCATTCGCGGCGGTGTCGCAGGGCACGGCCGAACCGCTGCGCTTCATTGTGCTGCGCTACGAGGGTGGCGCGAAGGACGAAGCGCCCGTGGTGCTGATCGGCAAGGGCATCACATTCGACACCGGCGGCATCTCGATCAAGCCGGCCGCTGAAATGGATGAGATGAAATTCGACATGTGCGGCGCTGCCAGCGTGCTGGGCACCTTCCGGGCGCTGGCCGAACTGCAGCCGGCAATCAACGTGGTGGGTCTGATTCCGGCCTGCGAGAACATGCCCGGCGACAAGGCCATCAAGCCCGGCGACGTGGTGACCAGCATGAGCGGGCAAACCATTGAAATCCTCAACACCGATGCCGAGGGGCGGCTGGTGCTGTGCGATGCACTGACCTACGCGGCGCGCTTCAAACCACGGGCCGTCGTGGACATTGCCACGTTGACGGGCGCCTGCGTGGTGGCGCTTGGCGGTGTGCGGAGCGGCCTTTTTTCTAGCAATGACGCATTGGCCGAATCGCTGGCCCGGGCTGGCGACTCCTCGCTGGACCTGTGCTGGCGTATGCCGCTGGACGACGACTATGCGGAAGGCCTGAAAACCAATTTCGCCGACGTTGCCAATGTGGCAGGGCGTGCCGGTGGCGCGGTGACAGCCGCCAAGTTTCTTCAGCGCTTTGCGGCTGACTTCGCCTGGGCGCATCTGGACATTGCCGGCACCGGCTGGAAAAGCGGCCAGGCCAAGGGCGCCACCGGACGCCCCGTGCCGCTGCTGCTGGACTTTCTGCTGGCTCAGGCGACTTCCGTATCCACCGAGCCGGCCGTTTCCAGGAAAAGAACGGCCAAGGGACGCGCGGCGGCCGCCAAGACCCGGGCATGACCGACATTGCCTTTCATTTCAACGCGCCCGACAAGCTGGCCTACGGCTGCCGGTTGCTGCGCAAAATCTACCTGAGCGGTGCGAAGGCAGCGGTCACGGCCGAGCCAGCCGTGCTGGCCGAGCTCGATGCGCTGCTGTGGACTTTTTCTTCCGCCGATTTCGTGCCCCACTGCACGGCGGATGGGTCATCCGTCACGCTGGCAAGCACGCCGGTCGTGCTGGCAGCGTCGCCCTCGCGCTATAGGCAGCATGCCATCCTGGTCAATATGGGGCATGACCTTCCGGCAGGGTTCGAGGAATTCGAGCGCTTGATCGAAGTGGTTTCGCTGTCTCCGGAAGATGCGCAGGCCGGTCGCAGCCGCTGGAAGCATTACGCGGCGCAAGGCTATGCCCTGAAACGGCATGACCTGGCCCATCGGGCGGCAGGCGCAGCATGAGCCGGTTGCCAGGGCCGCCGGCTTATGTGCCCACGCTGACCGAAATCGTCCCTCCGCCGCCCTCCAGGAAAACAGGGGATGAAAGCGCGGCGGCCGCAACGTCCGCTGCAACGGACCTGCAGGCGTTGATGGTCCAGCGTGTTCTGCGCCATGTCGACGGGGCGCTGGAAAAACGCCTGCATGAAGCCACCGAGCAACTGATCCGCGAGCATGTCCAGGCCCTGCTGCCTCAATTGCACGCTGAAATCGAACGGGTCGTGCGTGAGGCGGTCGGCCAGGCTTTGGAACGTGAAATGCCTGCTTCCAGGGTTCAGTCCGGAAGGCTCGAATCCAGGCATTCGTGACCCGTTGCCGATACAAGTTTCTTACAAAAAATTGCGCCATATCAGGGCAAACCCTCTGATCAAACGCAACCTAGGGACGTTGCTATGGTGCAGGCCTAAAAATTGCGTTATGTTCTGCCCCGTTGAGTTTAAAAAAAATGTTCTCAACCTTCACAGGTAATTTTCTAACCGGAGTTTTTTATGCAGATGAAATTGAAATTGACGGCGTTGGCAGCCCTTGCGATGGTGGCGGGCGTGGCTTCGGCGCAGGATGCTGTCGTGAAAATCGGCCATGTGGCACCGATGTCCGGTTCACAGGCGCATTACGGAAAAGACAATGAAAACGGCGCACGCATGGCTGTAGAAGAGTTGAACACCCAGAACATTGTCATCGGCGGAAAAAAAATCAAGTTCGAACTGGTGGCTGAAGACGATGCTGCCGATCCAAAACAGGGCACGGCCGCTGCACAGAAACTGTGCGACTCCAAAGTTGCGGGCGTGGTCGGCCATTTGAATTCGGGCACGACGATTCCTGCTTCCAAGGTCTACAACGATTGCGGCGTTCCGATGGTGACCGGTGCGGCCACCAACCCCAACCTGACCAAGCCAGGCTACAAGACCACTTACCGCATCATTGCGAACGACAACGCCCTCGGCGCCGGTCTGGCTTTCTATGCCGCCGATGCGCTGAAACTGAAAAAGGTCGCCATCATTGACGACCGCACGGCTTACGGCCAGGGCGTGGCCGACGTGTTCAAGAAAACGGCCCAGGCCAAGGGCATGACCGTGGTCGACGAGCAGTTCACCACCGACAAGGCCACCGACTTCATGGCCATTTTGACGGCTGTCAAGTCCAAGGCTCCTGACGCGATCTTCTTCGGCGGCATGGATCCCCAGGGCGGCCCGATGCTGCGCCAGATGGAGCAATTGGGCATGAGCAACGTCAAGTTCTTTGGCGGTGACGGCATCTGCACCGCAGAGCTGGCCAAGCTGGCGGCCGGCGCCAAAACCATCGGCAACGTGGTTTGCGCCGAAGGCGGTGCGTCCCTGGCCAAAATGCCGGGCGGCGAAGCCTGGAAAAAGCGTTACGACGCCAAGTACCCCAACCAGTTCCAGGTTTACAGCCCTTACACCTATGACGCGACCTATCTCCTGGTTGATGCCATGAAGCGCGCCAATTCGACCGATCCCAAGGTGTACACGCCCGAGCTGATCAAGTCGAATTTCAAGGGCGTCACAACCACCATCGGTTTCGAGCCGAACGGCGAGTTGAAGAACCCGGCCATTACCTTGTATGTGTACAAGGACGGCAAGAAATCGGCCTTGAACTGAGCCCCGGCCTGCTGCCGCTCCTGACGCGTGGATGCCGGGCAGCGGCCAGTCGAAGCCAATAGTTCTTTCTGACCGAAACGCCCTGCGCAAGAAATTGCGCAGGGCGTTTTTCAATTGAAATTCAGGGTAGTCTGCAATGTGGCCATTGCAGAATTCAAACGCCCCGCCAGCGCGGCGTCGATGCACGGCGTTCAACGGCCATGCAACGAACCTGCGTGGGTCCATGCATCCACCAGGAAGCGCGTCGTCAGGAAGTCCCCAGCGTCATTGCCCGCTTTGCAATCACATTGATCAACTCCTGAGGATCGAAAGGCTTGGTCAGGTGCAGGTCGAAGCCGGCGTGAATCGCCTTGAGGCGGTCGTCCTCCTGGCCCCATCCGGTGGCCGCAACCAGCAGGGGGAAATCTCCCTCGGGCTGGGAGCGTACGCGCAGCGCGACTTCATAGCCATTGAGGCCCGGCATTCCGATGTCCAGCACCATGACGTCGGGTTTGAGCTGAATGGCCAGTGCAACTGCCTGAAGCCCATCATGCGCCGTGACCACCGTGTGGTCATCCAGCCGCAGGAGTTCAGCCAGCGTTTCAGCCGAATCCCGGTTGTCATCGGCAATCAGGACGGTGATGTTTCTGGCCGGATTGACCGGCTGCTCAGCATGTTTAGCCGCCTTGCCGTCTACAACGTCATTCTGGCCGCAGGGAACGGAGACTTCAAACCGGCTGCCCCGACCGGGCCCGGCGCTGCGCGCTGAAATCTCGCCGCCGTGCAGTTCGACCAGCCCTTTGCACAGGGCCAGCCCGATGCCCAAACCACCTTCCGACCGATCAATGGCAGACTGCTCTTGGGCAAACATCTGAAACACTTTTTTCAGCGTCGCAGGGCTCATGCCGATGCCGTTGTCGGCCACGCCAAACACCAGCCGCGCGTCATCCATCCTGATGTCCAGGCTGATGGTTCCGCCGACGTCGGTGTATTTGGAGGCATTGTTCAGCAGGTTTGACAACACCTGCGACATCCGTACCGGATCGGCTTGAATTGACAACGCCTGGTTGGGCCATGCGATGTTCAGGGTTTGGCGCTTCGCCTCAATGCCGGGCTGAGCCGCCTCCACAGCGCTTTCGGCCAGCAAGGCAACAGCCACCGTGTCTTTCTTCAGGACCAGCCGGTGCTGCGTGATGCGTGCAATGTCGATCAGGTCATCGAGCAGATGGGCCATGTGGCTTGACTGGCGCTGGATGATGCTGGAGGCGCGTGTCCGCACGGCTTCGTCCGATCCGGCTGCCACCAGCAGCCGGGCGGCCGCGCGAATGGGCGCAAGCGGATTGCGCAGTTCATGCGCCAGGGTGGCCAGGAATTCGTCTTTCTGGCGGTCTGCATTGCGCAGGGCATCGGCAGTCCTTCGGGCATCCTCGATGTCGGTCGAGGTGCCGAACCAGCGCAGCACGCCGCCGTTGGCATCGCGCTGGGCAACTGCACGGGTGATGAACCAGTGGTAGATGCCGTCGTGCCGCCGCAGACGGTATTCGCCTTCCCATTCTTCATGGCCGTCGTTCGCCTGCCATGCCGCAGCCCTGTCGTCGGGATGAACGGCGGCCATCCAGCCGCTGCCCAACGCATCCTGGGCATCCTGCCCTGTGTAGCGGGTCCATTGCGAATTCAGGCGTTCGATCGCGCCACCTGCACCGGCCATCCAGGAAATCGACGGAATGCTGTTGGAAAAAGCGAGCAGCGCTTCCTGGGCCTGGTGTTCCTGCGTGACGTCGTAACCCTGGACAAAAATGCCGTCGACCTGTCCCGTCGAATCCAGCAGCGGCTGGTAGACAAAATTGAGATAGGCCTCGCTCATGGAAACGCCGCGTTCCCGCTGGATCATGATGCGCACAGAGCGGCCCACATACGGTTCGCCGCTTTGGTAAACCTTGTTCAGCAGGTCAATGAAGCCCTGCCCGATCATTTCGGGCAGGGCTTGAGCCACCGGCTTGCCCAGCACTTCACGCAAACCTGTCAGTTGCAGGTAGGACTGGTTGGCAATCTCGAACACATGGTCAGGACCGCGCAGGACGGCGGTGAAGCCGGGCGCCTGGCGAAACAGCGCCTGCAGCCTTTGCTGTTGAACGCGCTGCTGCTTTTCCGCACGCACCATGGCGGTGGTTTCAATGCAGGCGCAGTAAATGCCTGAGGTCGTGCCTTCGTCGTTCAACACCGGCGAGTATGAAAAGGTGAACCAGGCATCATCGTCAAACCCATGGCGTCTCAGCCGGAGCGGCAGGTTTTCCATGTAGAACGATTCGCCGTCCAGTGCGCGCTGGACCAGCGGCATCAGATCGCCAAGCGCTTCATGCCACACTTTCACAAACGGCGTTCCCAGCGCCGCCGGGTGCTTGTCGCCCAGCACTTCTGCATAGCTGTCGTTGTAGAGCAAGGCCAATTGCGGCCCCCAGGCCACAAACATGGGAACTGCCGAACCCAGCATCAGGTGGACCACGGAGCGAAGCGACTGGGGCCACTGCCGGGGCTGGCCGAGCGAGGAGGCCGACCAGTCGTGGTCGCGCATTTGCTGCGCCATTTCGGTGTTGCCCACCAGAAAGGGCAGCTGTTTGTTAGCCTTCATGGCGTCAATTTTATCCGGCCTGTCCCGTGGAAAAGAAATCAGGCGTTTTGAATGGCGCAGGATGAAGCGTGCCGGTTGGGGTGCTGAATTTCCCCAATGCAAGCGTTCCGGGGCGCCAGCCATTGCTTTTTGCCTCCGCCGCCCGGTCTTGAAAATCCCCTTCCTCCCAGGCGCAATGCGCGCATTCGCCGTATGCTTTGAAAATGGCCTGATCCGCAGGCGAGTCATCTTCTCTTGCCCTGCGCATTCCAGCTTTGATCATTTGGCGCGGCGGACAACGCGCCGGCCCCCAACCTTTTTTTCAAAGGACAAGTGCATGAACATCGAACACATCGGCCTGATTGGCTATGGCGAGGTCGGCAAGATCTTCGGGAGCGGTCTGAAGGACCAGGCCGGCGTGGCCGCGGTGTCTGTCTGGGACCTGAAATTCAGCCATGCAGCGACGCAGGCGTCCGAGCTTGCCCATGCCGCTGCCGCTGGCGTGGTGGCCCAGCCGTCGATGCAGGCATTGTGCGAGGCCAGCGAACTGCTGATTTCGGCCGTGACGGCATCGAACACGCTGGCCGTGGCGCAGCAAGCGGCTTCCTTCGTGCGCGCAGGCACGGTCTTCCTTGACCTCAATTCCGCCTCGCCCGGGACCAAGCAGCAATGCGCCGCGGTGCTGGAGGCCGCGGGTGCGCACTATGTCGAGGCGGGCGTCATGACCTCGGTTCCGCCCTACGGCATCAGGGTGCCGATGGTGCTGGGCGGCGCCAGGGCGGAACAGCTCGCTTCCTTGCTGGCGGGCTTGGGCATGGATGCGCGTGCCGTGAGCGACCGGCTGGGCGTGGCCAGTGCCATCAAGATGTGCCGGAGCATCATGATCAAGGGACTCGAGGCCCTGGTGATCGAGAGCTATGCCACCGCGCGCGCCTATGGCGTCGAGGACCAGGTGCTGCCGACGCTGCAGGAAACCTTTCCCGGCATTGACTGGAGCGCGCAGGGCGCCTACTTTTTCAGCCGCGTCGCGCAGCACGGCCAGCGCCGGGCCGAGGAAATGCGCGAGTCGGCCAA
>JAQGMN010000148.1 GCA_028292345.1 Polaromonas sp.
ATTTCCAGCACCTCGTCGACCCGGTAGAGCTGCGCGCTCGGGATCTTGTGCGCCGGGTTGCCCAGGATCCGCCACTGGCCGGAGGCATCGGGCCGCGCCCAGTGGCTGGCGAGCCACAGCGCCTTGTCCGGCGTCAGCCGGGGATTGGTCTTCATCAGGCGCTGCGCAACGCCGCCGACATCGTCATAGCTTTTCAGCGCCATTTCGCCGCGCTGCGCGCTTTTCAGCCCGTCCATCCATTGCGCCAGCCGTCCGGCCGCCTGGCTGGGCCGGCTCGCCGGCAGGCCGAAGCCCTCCAGGTTGACCAGCCGGCGAATGCGCGCCGGCCGCACGCCGGCATACAGCATGGCCACGTTGCCGCCCATGCTGTGGCCCACCAGGTCCACCGCCTGGCCGGGCGCGTAATGGTCGAGCAGGAAGTCCAGGTCGGCCAGGTAGTCGGCGAACCAGTAGCTGTCGGCCTGCCAGCCCGAAGGCAGCAGGCCGGTCTGCCCGAAGCCGCGCCAGTCGGGCGCAATGATCGTGCGGCCGGCGGCAAAGGCGTCGGTGAAGGCATCGACCATGAACTGCCAGGACGCCGCCACGTCCATCCAGCCGTGCACAAGCACTAACGGAGCCCCCACGCTTGTCGCTTCGCGTACTGCGCTGCCCCCCGAGGGGGCCGCTGCGCCTGCGGCCCGGCTAAGCCGGTTCCGCGGCCCCTGCTGGGGGGGGAGTGCCGTCTCTGCGTCTGTTGTTTCGCATTCTTTGCTGCCTCCCGTGGGGGCTGCGCTTGCCTGGGGCGGCGCGGCATTCCAGATGCAGACATGGTGGTCGAGCCCGCGCATAGGGACAAACTCGCTGCGAAAAAGTCGGTTTTCTTTGTACATTGGACGCACATCATAAGGAGACAGGCCTTGAACAGCAGTCAAGACAGCGACAAGCCGGGCCACCGTCCGGCGCAGGACCCGCCCGACCACTATGCGCAATTGCACAGCGGCTTTCGCTGGCCGGTGGACGAATTCTTCAACATCGCCGAGGTCTGCTGCAGCCGCTGGGCCCGGGCCGGTAACGAACCGCCAGGCGCTACTGAAAGAATAGCTGTGCGTGTACACCAGACAAGCGCAGAGACCGTTTTTCATACTTATCTGGAGCTGAAGCAGGCCGCCGATGCGCTCAGCCACGGGCTGGCCGCGCTGGGCGTGCAGCGCGGCGACCGGGTTGCCATCGTCATGCCGCAGCGCTTAGAAACCGCCGTGGCCTACATGGCCGTGCTGCAGATGGGCGCGGTCGCCATGCCGCTGTCGATGCTGTTCGGACCCGAGGCGCTGGCGTACCGGCTGCAGGACAGCGCGGCGGTGCTGGCCATCTGCGATGAATGCTCGGTGGACAGCATGATCGCCGTCCGGGCCGAATGCCCGGCGCTGCGCACGCTGGTGGCCGCCGGCGGCGCGGCAGGGCAGGGCGATGTGGACTATGCGGCGGTCTTGCAGGCGCAGCAGGGCGAATTCACCGCCGCCCGAACCCGCGCCGACGACGCCGCGATCCTGATCTACACCAGCGGCACGACCGGCCCGCCCAAGGGCGCGCTGCTGGCGCACCGGTCGCTGATCGGCAACCTGCCCGGCTTCGTCTGTAGCCAGAACTGGTTCGGCTTCGACGGCATTGCGAATCAAGCGTCAGATGCCGTGTTCTGGAGCCCGGCCGACTGGGCCTGGACCGGCGGGCTGATGGATGCGCTGCTGCCAACGCTGTATTTCGGCCGGCCGATCGTGGCTTTCAATGGCCGCTTCAGCCCCGAACTCGCCTTCAGCCTGATGGCGCGGAACGGCGTGACGCACACATTCCTGTTTCCGACCGCGCTCAAGGCCATGATGAAGGCTTTCCCGCGTCCGCGCGAGCAGTTCGCGCTCAAGCTGCAGGGCCTGATGAGTGCCGGCGAGGCCGTCGGCGACGCGGTGTTCGACTACTGCCGTGGGCAGCTCGGCGTGACGGTCAACGAGATGTTCGGCCAGACCGAGATCAATTACGTGGTCGGCAACTGCCATGGGGCGGCCGCTTCGCTGCCGGTCGAGGGATTCGTTCCGCTTCAGGCCGGCGCGCCCGCAGGACTGTTCCCCGTGCTGGCGGCCCTGGGGCCGCGCGCCGGCTGGCCGGCCCGGCCGGGCAGCATGGGCAAGGCGTATCCGGGGCATCAGGTGAAAGTGATCGACGACGACGGCCGGGAATGCCCCGTCGGCATGCCGGGCGACGTGGCGGTCAACCGTTTTGATGTCCACGGCGACCCGGACCCGATCTTCTTCCTGGGCTACTGGAACAACGACGCCGCCACGCGCGCCAAGTTCACCGGCGACTGGTGCCGCACCGGCGACCTGGCGCGCCGGGATGCCGACGGCTACCTCTGGTACGACGGCCGGGCCGACGATGTGTTCAAGGCCGCCGGCTACCGCATCGGCCCCGGCGAGATCGAGAACTGCCTGGTCAAGCATCCGGCCGTGGCCAATGCCGCCGTGGTGCCCAAGCCCGACAGCGAGCGCGGCGCGGTGGTCAAGGCGTATGTCGTGCTTGCTCCTGAATCAGTAGCTGCTCGCGCAGGCGCTGCAAGCGCAAAAGCCGAATTTGATCAACATCTGATGGCCGAGCTGCAGGCCCATGTCAAAAACATGCTGGCGCCCTACGAATACCCCAAGGAGATCGAGTTCATCGACGCGCTGCCCATGACCACCACCGGCAAGGTGCAGCGCCGGGTGCTGCGGCTGCAGGAAGAAGCGCGCTTCAACAAGGATTGATCGAACCGGCCGCCTGCCGTTGCAGGCATGAAAAAAGCGCCCGAGGGCGCTTTTTTTGAGGTCAAGCCGCTGGACGGGAATTAACGCGGAGCCGGTTCGGCGACGTAGATCTCGACGCGGCGGTTCTTGGCGCGGCCCTGGTCGCTGCCGTTGTCGGCAATCGGCTCGCGCGAACCGCGGCCGTCGGTGGCAATGCGCTGCGCGGCCACGCCCCGGCCGACCAGGTAGTCGCGGGCGGCGTTGGCGCGGTCGACCGACAGCGGGTTGTTGATGGAATCCGAGCCGGTGCTGTCGGTGTGGCCGATGATGGACACCGTGGTGATCGGGTTCTGGTTCAGGCTGGTGGCGAAATTCGTGAGTACCGGCGCGAAGTTCGACTTGATGGCCGAGCGGCCCACGTCGAACGACACATCGCTCGGAATGTCGAGCTTCAGGCGGTTGTCCTGGGTCTGGCTCACGCCGACGCCGGTGCCGGCCGTGGCCCGTTCCATGGCGACCTTCTGGTCCTGCATTTTCTTCGACCAGATGTAGCCGCCGCCCGCGCCAACCGCGCCGCCCAGCACCGCGCCCTGCGCCGCGCCCTTGGAGCCGCCAGTCACTGCGCCCAGCACTGCGCCCAGACCGGCGCCAATGCCCGCGCCCTGCGCCGTGCCGCGCTGGGTTTCGCTCATGTTGGCGCAACCCGACAAGACGGCCAGGGACAGTGCCGCGCAGATGACGGTGGTGGTGAATGCTTTTCTCATGGAAGACTCCTCAAAATATTAATATAGCTCGGTTCGAACTGCGCATTAGAGCGCCAGTAGGTAAATGCTAAACGTTTCATTTGTATGAAATTGTCAGACAAGCGCCCTTGTCAGCGTGCGATGAAGCGATTTTTACTGCCTTTAAACTAGCGCCTTTTGCGCATTGCCGGCAAGGCTGGTTCTTTTGCAATCCGTTCACTCCAACCCCTTCCATCCCATGAATAAAGTTCAACTCGGCGCAAGCGACCTGCAGGTGACCCCGGTGTGCCTGGGCACCATGACGTTTGGCGAACAGGTCGATGAAGCCACCTCCCACGCCATCCTGGACCGCTCGCTGGTGCGCGGCATCAATTTCCTCGACACGGCCGAGATGTATTCGGTGCCGGCGCGGGCCGAAACCTTTGGCGCCACCGAGACCATCATCGGCAACTGGCTGGCCAGGCGTCCGGGCGCGCGCCAGCAACTCGTGCTGGCCACCAAGGTCGCCGGCCCGTCGCGCGGCATGCCCTGGGTCCGCGAAGGCACGGGCATGACGGCGGGTGACATCACCGCGTCCTGCCATGCCAGCCTGAAGCGCCTGCAGACCGACGTCATCGACCTCTACCAGATCCACTGGCCCGAGCGCCATGTGCCCGCCTTTGGCGCGCTGTACTACAACCCCGACCAGGAGCGCAGCGCGACCTCCATCCATGCGCAGCTCGAAGCGCTGGGCCGGCTGGTCAGCCAGGGCAAGGTGCGCCACATCGGCCTGTCGAACGAGACGCCCTACGGCGTGCATGAGTTCGTCCGCCTGGCCGAGCGGCACGGCCTGCCGCGCATTGCCACGGTGCAGAACCCGTACTGCCTGATCAACCGCACCGTTGAAAACGGCCTGGACGAAACCATGCACCGCCTGGGCGTGTCGCTGCTGGCCTATTCGCCGCTGGGATTCGGCCTGCTGACCGGCAAATACGATGCATCCGGAACCGAGGGCGCCGGCGCGCCGCAGGACGGCCGCATCGCCCGGTACGAATCGGTCCGCAAGCAGCGCTGGGGCCGCCCCGAAGCGCTGGCCGCCGCCCGTCGCTACAACCAGCTGGCGCAGGGCCACGGCTTGAGCCCCACGCAGCTGGCGCTGGCGTTTTGCTACACCAAGTGGCAGGTCGCCAGTACCATCATCGGCGTGACATCGGTGGCCCAGCTGGACGAAGACCTGGATGCGTACGGCACCACGCTCGGCGCCGAAGTGCTCGAGGAAATCGACAAGATCCGCTGGGAAGCCCGGGACCCGGCGCTGTAAGGCCGAATTTTTCCGGACGCTGCCATGGCCAGGAAAGACCACGTGTCCGAAACGCCCGCCACGCAACTGCTGAAGTCCCGCAAGGTGGTTTTCACCGAGCATCCCTACGAGTACCTGGAGCATGGCGGCGCGCAGCACAGCGCGCAGGTGCTGGGCTTCGATCCGTTCACCGTCGTCAAGACGCTGGTGATGCAGGACCAGGATGCCAGGCCGCTGCTGGTGCTGATGCACGGCAACCGCAAGGTCTCAACGAAAAGCCTGGCGCGGCAGATCGGCGCCAAGTCGGTCGAGCCGTGCAGGCCCGAGGTCGCCAACCGCCACAGCGGCTACCTGGTCGGCGGCACCTCGCCCTTCGGCACACGCAAAACCATGCCGGTGTACATCGAGGAAAGCATCCTAGCGCTGCCCGAGATCGCCATCAACGGCGGGCGGCGCGGCTACCTGGTGCGCCTCGACCCGCTGGTGTGCGTCACGCTGCTGGGCGCCCAACCGGTGCAGTGCGCGCTGGCTGAATAACAACAACAAGGGGACCTGATTTTGAATTACGCCTATTTTCTCGGCGCCACGCTGCTGGCCTATCTGCTCGGTTCGCTGTCGTTTGCGGTCATCGTCAGCCGCGTGTCGGGCCTGAACGATCCGCGCAGCTACGGCAGCAAAAACCCGGGCGCGACCAATGTGTTGCGGTCGGGCAACAAGTCGGCGGCCATTGCCACGCTGCTGCTCGATGGCCTGAAAGGCTGGCTGCCGGTGGTGCTGGTCAAGTGGTTCGGGGCTGATTTTGGTCTGGGCGATGGCGCCGTGGCGGCGGTGGCGCTGGCGGCTTTCGTCGGCCATTTGTACCCGGTGTTCTTCCAGTTCAAGGGCGGCAAGGGCGTGGCGACAGCGGCCGGCGTGCTGCTGGGCATCAACGGGGTGCTGGGCCTGGCCACGCTGGCGACCTTCGGGATCGTGGTGTTTTTCTCGCGCTATGTGTCGCTGGCGTCGATGGCGGCGGCCGTGTTCGCGCCATTTTTCTATTTGCTGGGCGACCGCGCCGCCTGGAATGTCGACAAGTCCATCGTGCTGGCGCTGGTGGCGATTGCCGCGCTGCTGGTCTACCGCCACCGGGGCAACATCGGCAAGCTGCTCAAGGGGACCGAGTCCAAACTGGGCGCTTCAAAACAGGGCGGAAAAAAGCCGGGTCAGTAACGCTTGTCCAGCGTCATCAAATTGTTGTCGCGCTTCATCTGAAAGCGCGACAAAAAGCTGTTGCCCAGCAGCACGAAAGGCATGGGCTGCGGCGTGACCACGGCGTCCACGCCGTACACCTCGACATCGCCCACGCGCACCGAATCGAGTTTCAGGCGAAACCCAAGGACCGGCCCATTGGCGGTGCTGATCTGCACGGCCTGCCCGTTTTTGTAGTGGATGCCGGCCCGTTCGGCATCCTGCATGCTCATCGCGATGCCGGTCGCGCCGGTATCGACCATGAACTGCACCGCGCGGCCGTTGACCTGGCCGGGCGTCATGAAGTGGCCGCCGCTGCTCTCAAGCAGCACGATGCGGTTGCCGCGCCCGCTGGCGCCGCCGAGGTTGACAGGCGCCTGGCCGACCCGCAGCGTCTGGCGCTGGCCCGACTGCTCGACGACTGCCTGCTCGCCCGAGGTGGAAATGACCTTGACGCCCTGATGGGTCTCGCCCGCCGCCACGGTCTTGGGCGCCGTGCCATTGACCACCAGCAGCGCCTTACCGCCCAGCATGCCGGCCAGCGCGACGCTTTCTGCCTGTGCGCCGGAGGGAAGCCACGCCAGCAAGAGAGTTGCAAAAAGGCTAGAGAAGTTCACTGCAAGCAATTCAATCGGGAAAAACGTGGGGGTGCAGCTTCCCAGCCAGCAGGGGCCGCGGGACTGGCTTTGCCAGACCGCAGGCGCAGCGGCCCCCTCGGGGGGCAGGGAGCCACACGCAGTGGGCGACCGTGGGGGCTCAATCCCTGAAATTGTCGAAACTCAGCGGCAAGTCCTTGATCTCGGCGCGGATCAAGGCCATGGCCGCCTGCAGGTCGTCGCGCTTGGCGCCGGTCACGCGCACCTTGCCTTCCTGAATGGCGGCCTGGACCTTCATCTTGTTGCCCTTGATGAGCTGCTGGATTTTCTTGGCCTCTTCGGTCTCGATGCCGTCGCGCACCTTGGTGACCTGCTTGACCTTGTCGCCGCCGATTTTCTCGACCTTGCCGATGTCCAGGAAGCGCACATCGACACCGGACTTGGTCAGCTTGTTGCGCAAGATGTCGTGGATCTGCTCGATCTGGAAATCGCCATCGCCGATCAGGATGATTTCCTTGTCCTTTTCCTTCAGCTCGACCGAGGCGGCCGTGCCCTTGAAGTCGAACCGGGTGCCGATTTCCTTGGCGGTGTTTTCCACCGCGTTTTTGACCTTGACCAGGTCGGTTTCCAGAACGGTGTCGAATGAAGGCATGGGGTGGTTTCCTGAAAAAAGAAGCGCCGCAGGGGTGCGACAATCCCGGAATGTTAGTCGAGAAAAACGTCCCCCTCCAGTCCTGCAACACCTTCGGCATCCATGCCAAGGCGCTTTCCCTGGCGCGCATCCGAAGCGAAGCCGATATTGCCGCGCTGCTGCAGGACCCGACCTGGCAGGACCAAGCCAAGTTCGTCCTGGGCGGCGGCAGCAACATCGTGCTGACCGGCGATGTCAAGCCGCTGGTGCTCAAGGTCGAGATCATGGGCAAGCGCCTGGCCGGCGAAACCGCCAAGGCCTGGATTGTCGAGGCCGGCGCGGGCGAGAACTGGCACGAACTGGTCGCCTGGACGCTGGAGAACGGCTTTCCCGGCCTGGAAAACCTGGCGCTGATTCCCGGCACGGTGGGCGCTTCGCCGGTGCAGAACATCGGCGCCTACGGCGTCGAGCTGCAAGACCGCTTCGACTCGCTCGACGCGGTGGACC
>JAQGMN010000158.1 GCA_028292345.1 Polaromonas sp.
GGCCGCAAAATTTCCACAAAGCGGCGCAGCTTGGCCGGATAAAAATTCGCATAGGGATAGATCAGGTACACCGGCAATGAGGTGGCGCTCCACTGCGGCAACAGGTGCAGCAAGGCGCCTTGGGCCAGGTCATCGGCGACGGCCCAGCTGGAGACCACGCCAACCCCCAGCCCCAGCAAGACGGCACTGCGCAAGGCGTACAGGCTGTCGGTGCTCATGCGCGGCTGCAGGACCAGGCGCTCCTCGGTTCCGCCGACATGCCGCAGCGTGATCTCGTTGCGGTAAAACGTGCGCAGCGCCAGCCAGGGCAGGCCGGCGAGTTCAGACACCTGCTCGGGCGGCGCATGGCCCTCCAGCAAAGCCGGTGCCGCCACCACGATGCGGGCAATCTCGGCCAGCTTGACGGCCACCACAGACAGATCCTCCACCGCGCCGACATGGATGGCGCAATCGATCCCATCGGCGATGAAGTCCGGCGTGCGGTCGTGCAGCAGCCATTCGACCGCCACGCGCGGATGATGCCGCAGGTATTCAGCCAGCGGGCCGACCAGTTGCTGCTGCCCTATGGCATGCGGCACCACCACCCGCAGCGTGCCCTCGGGCGCGTCGGCGCTGCCGCGCAGATCCGCCTGGAAAGCCGACCAGTTCGCCACCAGTTCGCGGGCATGGGCAAAGCAGCGGTGGCCCTCTTCGGTCAGCTGCATCGCATGCGTGGAGCGCTGGAGCAGCTTGATGCCCAGCATGCGCTCCAGCGCCTGCAGGCGCCGGCTGACGGTGGGCTGGGTCGTTCCCAGTTGCGCGGCGGCCGCCGACAGGCTGCCCGCTTCGACAATGCGAATAAAGGTTTGCATGAGTTCGATGCGATCAGGTGCGGTCTTCATGCGCCAAGCGTATAACCATTGTGCTGGCCGTGGGCGTTCCAGAAACATTCCCGGGTTGAGACACTGGCATCCATTCAAGAACACAGGAGTTTCCCCATGCCGTCGTCCAGCGTTTTAACGCACCAACAAACCGCCGCCGTGCCCGCTGGACTGGTCTTGCTGCTGGCCACCGGGGCCGGTCTGGGAGCGGCCACGCTGTACTACAGCCAGCCCATGCTCGGGCTGCTGGGCAGCGACTTCGGTGCCAGCCCCGGCGCCATCGGGCTGATTCCCACGTTCACGCAGCTGGGCTATGCAGCGGGCCTGCTGCTGCTGGCCCCGCTGGGGGACCGGTTCGACCGCCGCCGCATCATCCTGCTCAAGGCGGCGGCGCTGTGCGCGGCGCTGTTGATGGCGGCGTCAGCCCCTTCCATCGGCATGATGCTGGCCGCGAGTCTGGCGATAGGCGTGTCGGCGACGCTGGCGCAGGACATCGTGCCCGCCGCCGCCACGCTGGCGCCTGAAAGCCGGCGCGGCAAAACCGTGGGCATCGTGATGACCGGCTTGCTGCTGGGCATTTTGCTGTCGCGCGTGGTCTCGGGCTTTGTGGCCGAGCACATGGGCTGGCGGTCCATGTTTGTTGCTGCGGCGCTCAGCATCGCGCTGCTGGGCGCTGCGGTGTGGCGCGGCCTGCCGCGGTTCACGCCCACCACGCAATTGCCGTATGGGGCGCTGATGGGCACCCTGGCCACGCTCTGGCAGCGCCACAGCGGACTGCGCCGGGCCGCCCTGGCGCAGGGATTGCTCAGCGTGGCCTTCAGCGCATTCTGGTCCACGCTGGCCGTCATGCTGCATGGCGCGCCGTTTCACCTGGGCAGCGCCGCCGCCGGGGCTTTTGGCCTGGCGGGCGCTGCTGGCGCCCTGGCCGCGCCGCTGGCGGGCCGCATGGCCGACCGCCAGGGCCCGGAAGTCGTGACCCGGCTGGGCGCGGCACTGGTTGTGGTCGCCTTTGCGGCGATGGCGCTGGGAGAAGTCGGCGGCAGCGGGCCGCTGTGGCTGCTGGCGGCAGGCGCCGTGGTGTTTGACCTGGGCGTGCAAGCCAGCCTGATCGCGCACCAGACCATCGTTTACAGCCTGGAGCCCGCCGCCCGCAGCCGCCTGAACGCGGTGCTGATGAGCGGCATGTTCATCGGCATGGCCAGCGGCGCCTGGCTGGGCAGCGTGGCTTTGGCGCAGTGGGGCTGGCTGGGTGTGTGCGCACTGGCGGTGCTGGCTGCCAGCGCGGCTTTGGGCGTGCGGCTGTTGCCACGGGCGACCTCGGCGTAAGGCATTGCCACTTTGGCAACGGGCGGCAAAAAGCCGCCAGCCCTCTCAGGCTGGCGGCTTTTCAACAGGTGCGGCTGAACTTACTTGCGCGCCGGCGGCAAGTCCGTGCAGCTGCCGTGCGCCACTTCGGCCGCCATGCCGATGCTCTCGCCCAGCGTCGGGTGCGGGTGGATGGTCTTGCCGATGTCCACCGCGTCGGCGCCCATCTCGATGGCCAGCGCAATCTCGCCGATCATGTCGCCCGCATGCGTGCCCACCATGCCGCCGCCCAGGATCTTGCCGTGGCCATGCGCCTCGGGTGAATCGTCGAACAGCAGCTTGGTGAAGCCCTCGTCGCGGC
>JAQGMN010000167.1 GCA_028292345.1 Polaromonas sp.
CGCCTGGCGGGCTGGCGGAGTCTGCAAAACCGGGCAGGTCCGGCGCCCACACCTGACGGCTGCAGGCCACCAGCGTTGGGATGTTGCGAATCCAGTGCGTCCAGCTGCCGCTGCCGCCGTGCAGCAACACCACGGGCGCACCTTCACCCCAGCATCGCCACACCATGACGCCCGCGCCACAGGGCGTTTGCATCCTGCGCGACTGTGCAAGCAAAGCCTGCGCGCCAGCGGGAAGCTTTGGCGCCTCTATCACCGTGGTTTTGCTCACGACCGGCTCCACTGCCGCGAAATGAAGCTGCACGTGGCCAGCAGCAGCTGCGCGCACTCAACAATGTTGTGCTCCATCCGATGCCGCGGTCCGGCAATGGCAACGGCCAGTGTCTCGGAGTTCACCGTCAGGAAGGCCGACACCGCCCACACGTCTGGCACGTTCTCTCCGCGCGTGACGAAGTAGCCGCGCCGGCGGCTTTCCAAAATGTCATGCACAAGCGCTTCGGGCTCTGTGAGCGTGCTGCCGGTGATCGCCTGCAAGGGTTGCTTCGCGATCTGGGCGCGCAACTCCGGCTCCTTCAGGCTGCCGAGCAGCGCCTTGCCGATCGAACTGGAATGCAGCGGCTTGAATTCGCCCGGCTTGGCCGAATAGCGAATCGCATGCGGGCTTTCCATCACCTGCAGGTAGATCACCGCGTCACCCTGGCGCTTGCCCAGGATCACCGTTTCGCGTGAAGTGTCGCGCAGGCGCTCCATCAAGGGCATCACGCGTTCGACGAACGGGTCCTTGTCATGAATCTCGCGCGCGATGTCCAGCAAACGCCGCGTGGGGTACAGCGCGCGCGGCCTGGCAAGCGAATAGAGATAGCCGCGCGCCGTGAGCGTGCCGACGATGGCGTGGCAACTGCTCTTGGGGATGCCGGTGAGTTCGGCCAGGTCGGTCAACGAGAGCGGCTTTTGCACCTTGTGGAAGGCTTCGAAGATGTCGAGCACGCGCTGCACGGCCGTGACAGCGACACCGCCCGCCAGAGGGGCGATCACAGGGGAGGCTGACTCGTTTTGTTCGGCATTTCGAACATGTTGTTCCTGTTTCATCTATTTGGGTCCTTAAAGTTCCAAATTGTTCGATATTACGAATAAGTATTCTTGTTATTGAATAAAGACAAATCTAACATGCGCCCATGCAAACAACAATCCCTGACGTCAGCGTCACCACTGTCCTGGTCCACGAGCCGCATCCCGGCGTGGTCTGGGTCACCGTGAACCGCGCCGAGAAACACAATGCCCTGGCCCGCCCCGTGCTGGCCGAACTTGCCGAAGCAGTGCGAAGCAACGGTACGCGTGACGACGTGCGCTACCTCGTCGTGACCGGCGCGGGCGAGCGCTACTTTGCCGCTGGCGGCGACCTGCGCGATCTGGCCAGCGTGCGCGATGAAGCCGCCGTGCTGGCCATGATGGAAGAGGCCGGCGCCGCGCTCGATGCCATCCGCACCTGTCCCGTGCCGGTAATCGCCTTTCTCAACGGTGACGCCATCGGCGGCGGCGCTGAGCTGGCGCTGGCCTGCGACATGCGGTTGCAATCCGCAAACGCACGCATCGGCTTCATCCAGGCCAGGCTCGGCATTACCTCAGCCTGGGGCGGCGGGCCGGACCTGTTCGAGCTGGTCGGCCCGGCGCACGCCATGCGGATGATGAGCCGCTGCGAAATGGTGGGGGCCGAGCAGGCATTGGCCTGGGGCCTGGCCGATGCGGTGATTTCCGACGGGCCACAGGGCCAGGACTTTGCCGCTTTCACCAAGCCTTTGAATGCTTGTCCGCCGCAAGTGCTGCGCGGCATCAAAGCCCAGGCGATTGCCGCGCGTCAGGGCCTGGGCTGGAAGGCGCACCGCGCGGTCGAGCAGAAACACTTGGTCCAGACCTGGTTGCACGACGACCACTGGGCCGCTTCCGAAAAACTCCTGTCCAAAGGTTCCTGATGAACATTCGAGAGAAACCGGCCGCCGCGCGCGAGCCCCTGATGACGTCTGTCAGCCGCAGCGGCATCCCCGTGCCCGCCAGCGTGGACGCCAGCGCCGTGCATCCCGAGAACATCGGCCAGCCCGGCGAGTACCCGTTCACGCGCGGCATCTTTCCCGACGGCTACAACGGCCGGCTCTGGACCATCCGCCAGTATTCGGGCTTTGGCACGGCCGAGGAATCGAACGAGCGGTACAAGTTTTTGCTGGCCCAGGGCCAGACGGGACTGTCCGTCGCGCTGGACCTTCCCACCCAGTGCGGCTACGACCCCACCCACCCAATGGCCCGGCCCGAGATCGGCAAGGTCGGCGTGTCGCTGTCGAACCTGAGCGAGGCCGAGATCTTGTTCCAGGGCCTGGACCTGTCAAAGATCTCGACGTCCTTCACCATCAACGGCACGGCCGCGATCATTTACGCGATGTATCTCGCCGTCGCCGACAAGCAGGGCGTGCCGCGCGAGAAACTCACCGGTACCATCCAGAACGACATTCTCAAAGAGTACGTCGCGCGCGGCACCTGGATCTTCCCAGTGCGCCCGTCGATGCGCTTGATCGCCGACTCGATCCTGTATTCGAACGACGTCTCGCCGCGCTTCAACGCCATCAGCATCGCCGGCGCCCATGTGCGCGACGCGGGCGCCACGGCGGCCGAAGAGATGGCCTACACGCTGGCCAACGGTCTGGCGTATGTGGACGAGCTGCAACGGCGCGGCGGCGACGTCGAGAAGTTCGCCAAGCGCCTGTCGTTTTTCTTCTACGTGCACATGGATTTTTTCGACGAGATCGCCAAGTTCCGGGCCGGTCGCCGCTTGTGGGCCAAGTTCATGAAGGAACGCTACGGCGTCAAGGACCCGAAAGCACAACATTTCCGCTTTGGTGTGGTGTGTGGCGGCTCGTCGCTGGTGGCGCCCCAGCCCTACAACAACGTGGTCCGGGTTGCGGTGGAAACCATGGCGGCGGTGTTCGGCGGCGCGCAGTCGATCTTCACCTGCGCACTGGACGAGGCCTTTCAGATTCCGACTGAGTTCTCGGCCGAGCTGGCAGTGCGCACGCAGCAGATCCTAGCTTTCGAGAGCGGCATCGGCCGTACGGTGGACCCGCTGGGGGGCAGCTATTTTCTGGAGCAGCACACCGACCGCATGGAGGAAATGATCACCAAGGTGATGTCCGAGATCGATGCCTATGGCGGCGTGATTCCTGCCATTGAAGACGGCTGGATGCAGCTGCGCCTGGCCGAGCGCGGACTGGAACGCAAGCTCGACACCGACGCTGGCAAGAACGTCATCGTGGGCCAGAATTTCTTCAAAAAAGAGAACGAGGAAATGGGCGTGCGCGAGTTGTTCACGCTCGATCCGACGGTCGCGCAGCGGGCGCTGGAAAAGTTCCAGCGCGTCCTCGACACGCGACAGCAGTCTGCGGTAGACGCTTCGCTGGCCAAACTGTCCGCCGCTGCCGCCAATGACCGCGAGAACGTCATGCCGTATCTGGTGGACTGCTGTCACGCCTACGCCACGGTGGGCGAAATGGTGAGCAGCCTGAAGAACCAATGGGGCGAATTCAAGGAGCCGGTGAATCTATGAACGAATTAAAGACTCAGCGGCCACTGGCCGGCAAGCGCATCCTGGTCGGCAAGCCCGGCCTGGATGGGCACGACATCGGCGCCAAGATCGTCGCGCTGACACTGCGCGATGCAGGCGCCGAGGTGATCTACACCGGACTGCGCCGCACCCCGGAGCAGATCGCCCAGGTGGCCATCGACGAGGGCGTGGACGCAGTTGGCCTGAGCATTTTGTCGGGCAGCCACAAGGAGCTGGTTGCCGACGTGCTGGCGCAGCTGCGTGCGCTGAAGGCGGGCAGCATCAAGGTGTTTGTCGGCGGCACCATTCCTCGCGCCGATCAGGCGTTATTGCGTGAGATGGGCGTGGCTGCGGTGTTCACGGCCGACATGCCGCTGGACGACGTCGTGGCCGAACTGGCGCACCAGCTGTCATGAGCGGTCCGCTGTCCGGCATCCGGGTCATCGAGGTCGGCCACATGCTGGCCGGGCCGTATTGCGGCCTGCTGCTGGCCGACATGGGCGCCGAGGTCATCAAGATCGAGTCCCCCGAGGGGGACATCGCGCGCGCCGTGAGTCCGCATTTCGTCGGACCCCACAACGCTTACTTCGCCAGCCTCAACCGCAACAAGAAAAGCGTGGTGATCGACCTGGCGAGCGACGACGGCCGCTTGCAGTTACAGGCACTGGTGGGCCGCTCGCACGCCTTGATCACCAATCTGCGGCCGTCGGCGATCAAGAAGCTTGGCCTGACCTACGGCAACTTGCGCCGCTGGAACGAGCGAATCGTCTGCGTCGCATTGACCGGGTACGGTCTGGAGGGGCCGTATGCAGAAAACCCGGCCTACGACTATGTGATCCAGGCCCTGACTGGCGTGATGGCGCTGACGGGCGATCCGTCGGCGCCGCCGACCAAAGCAGGTTATTCGGCCGTCGACAATTCGGCCGGCTTGGTGGCCGCGATGGGCCTGCTGGCCAAGATCGTTGAAGGCAAGGGCGGTCAGGTCGATGTCGCCATGTACGACGTGATGCTGTCGCAGCTGAACTATCTGGCCGGCGCCGCGCTCAACACGGGCGAAGTCGTAGGGCGCTTTGCCAATTCATCGCATCCGTACATGGTGCCAGCACAGATATTTCCCACGGCCGACGGCTGGCTCACGCTCTTCATCACGCACGACAAGTTCTGGCAGAAGTTCTGCCGGGAAGCGGGTTGCCCGGAGTGGATAGGCGACCCGCAGTTCGCCACCATGGCCAGCCGACGGCTGAACCGTGAAAAGGTACTCGCCGCCATCGGCGAAGTGCTA
>JAQGMN010000183.1 GCA_028292345.1 Polaromonas sp.
GTTGCCAGGTTTCATCCACGGGAAATCCCTGATGCACTGTCTCAGTGCACCCGTTACATTGGATGTCTTGCTGTCGGGCCTTGCTGCTCGCAATGCGGGGAGTCGAGGAGACAATTTAAAATAGAAATCATGGCATTGAAGAAAATGCCTGTTTGACAAAAAGCGCTGGCAACCCCAGCGCTTTTTTTCGTCCAGGGCCTGGCGCTCAAGCATTCAATATGGCTCTTGCGCTTGCTGCATAACAGCCGATCGCTATAAATAACGAAGCAAAAATCCACTTCGGCAGATGCGACAATCGCCGCCATGGAATTGCTGCTTGTTACGATGGCTTCGCTGCTCGCCGGTTTTGTGGACGCCATCGTCGGCGGCGGCGGATTGATCCTGGTGCCGGCGCTGTTCGCCGTCTTTCCCACCACCCATCCGGCAACCTTGTTCGGCGTCAACAAGGGTGCCTCGGTCTGGGGTACGGCGGTGGCCACGGCCCAGTACGCGCGCCGGGTCCAGCTGCGCTGGTCGGCGCTGCTGCCGGCGGCGGCGGCGGGGTTTGGCGGCTCGCTGGCGGGCGCCTGGCTGGTCACGGTGATCGATCCGGGCTTTTTGCGCAAGGTCCTGCCGTTCGTTCTGCTGGCCGTGCTGGCCTACACGCTGGTCAAAAAAGACCTGGGCCGCCACCACACGCCGCGCTTCACCGGCCCTGCCGAAACCCTGGCGGCCTGCTGCATCGGAGGGGTGCTGGGGTTCTACGACGGCTTTTTCGGTCCCGGCACCGGCAGCTTTTTCGTCTTTTTGTTCGTGCGCTGGCTGGGCTACGACTTCCTGAATGCGTCGGCGTCGGCCAAGCTGCTCAACACCGCAACCAACCTGGCGGCGCTGGGGCTGTTTGCCTGGAAGGGCCATGTCTGGTGGCATTTTGCGCTGACCATGGCCGTGGCCAATGTCGCCGGCAGCCTGCTCGGCACGCGCCTGGCGCTCAAGCACGGGGCGGGTTTCGTGCGGCTGGTGTTCATCGGCGTGGTCAGCGCGCTGATCCTGAAAACCGGTTTTGACGCTTTCCTGAAATAGCCCTGCCCGCGCCGGCACCCGGGTCGCACACCCGTCAAGGCGCGCTGCCTTGCGCAGGAGCAAGCGCTGCAGCCGCACTGGCCGGCTTGCGGCTGGCCGCGGCCTTGGCCGCCTTGGCCGGCTTTGCGGCCTGCGCGGCATTGTCCCTGGCGCCGGCCGGCTCCACCTTTTGAACGGCGGCGGCTTTTTGCCCGCCGCCGGACACCAGCGCGCCCGGCGTGTCGCCGACCAGCAGCGCATTCATCTCGGCGGCCAGGCGCGGCTTGCCTATCGGCGCGGCAGCCCGGCCCGCCTGCACGGCCAGCATGTCTTCCTCGCTCGGGTACTGGCCCAGCAGCACATAGTCGAACACCCTGCGGGCAATCGGCGCGGCGACGCCAGCCCCCCAGCCGGCATTTTCAACAATCACCGCCAGGGCGATGCGCGGGTTGTCCGCCGGGGCGAAAGCCATGTACACCGCATGGTCGCGCTGGTGCTCTTCCAGCCGGGACTTGTTGTACTTGTCGTTCTTGCCGATGCTCACGGCCTGCGCCGTGCCGGTCTTGCCGCCCGACAGGTACTGGGCCCCGGCAAACACCTTGGTCGACGTGCCGCCCTGCGTCACGCCGACCAGCGCCTTGCGGATGATTGCCACATGCTCGGGCTTGTAGCCCAGATCGACCGGCGGGTCGGCCGCCAGCGGATGCAGCGCGCGCGTCACCGTGTCCTGCGTGCCCATCACCAGCCGGGGCTTGTGCTTGATGCCGTTGTTGGCCAGCGTCGCCGTGGCCTGCGCCAGCTGCAGCATGGTGAAGCTGTTGTAGCCCTGGCCGATTCCCAGCGAGATAGTTTCGCCGGCGAACCATTTCTGCTGCTCGGGCCGCTTGAAGTAGCTGCGCTTCCAGGCCTGGTTGGGCAGCACGCCGCGCACCTCGCCGTTGATGTCGATGCCGGTGGCCTGGCCAAAGCCCAGCGGCGCCATGAAGTCGTGGATTGCCTCGACGCCCAGCTCGTTGGCCAGCGTGTAGAAATACACATTGCTCGACTCGACAATCGCGCGGTTCATGTCCATGGCGCCGCCGCGCTCGTTCTCGGGGCTGCCGAAGCGGTGGCCGCCGAACATGAAGAAGCCCGGGTCGTGGATGATGGCCGTGGGCGAGCGCTTGCCGGTCTGCAGCGCGGCCATGGCCATGAAGGGCTTGTAGGTCGAGCCGGGCGGGTAGGTGCCGCGCAGCGCGCGGTTGAGCAGCGGCTTGTCGATCGACTCGTTGAGCGCCTGCCAGCTTTCCTGGTCGATGCCGTCGACGAACAGGTTGGGGTCGAAGCTCGGCTTGCTGACAAACGCCAGCACCTCGCCGTTCCTCGGGTCCAGCGCCACCAGGGCGCCGCGCCGCGCGCCGAACATGTCCTCGACCAGTTTTTGCAGGCCGATGTCCAGCGACAGCATCACGGTGTTGCCCGGCGTGGCCGGACTGCTTGCCAGCCTGCGCATGGCGCGGCCGCCGGCCGAGGTTTCCATCTGCTCGACGCCGGTCTGGCCGTGCAGCTGCTGCTCGAAGCTCTGCTCGACGCCGAGCTTGCCGATGTAGTCGGTGCCCCGGTAGTTGCCTTCTTCCTCGCGCTCCTCGATCGCGTCCTTTTCGGCCTGGTTGATGCGGCCGATGTAGCCCACGACATGGCTGCCCAGCTCGCCATAGGGATAGCTGCGGAACAGCCGCGCCTTGATGTCCACGCCCGGGAAGCTGAAGCGCCGGGCGGCAAAGCGCGCCACTTCCTGGTCGCTCAGGCGGGTGCGCAGCGGAATCGATTCGAAATTCTTCGATTCCTCGCGCAGGCGTTTGAAGCGGCGCTTGTCCCGGGGCTGGATGTCGACCAGCTTTTCCAGCGCGGCAATGGTCTCGTCCAGGTTCGCGACCTTGGACGGCGTGATCTCCAGCGTGTAGGCCGAGTAGTTGGACGCCAGCACGATGCCGTTGCGGTCCAGGATCAGGCCGCGGTTCGGCACGATGGGGACAATCGCCGTGCGGTTGCTTTCGGCCTGCGCGCGCAGGTCTTCGTGGCGAAGAACCTGAAGGTAGGCCAGCCGGGCGGCCACCAGCGAGAAGCACACAAACACCACCAGGCCGGCCACCAGCACCCGGACGCGAAAACGCGACAACTCGGCTTCAACGTTTCGGAGTTCGGTCATGGGCGTGGGATTCAGCGCAGGTCAAAAAGTGCCCGCATGCGCAGCGTTGAGCGTGATCCCCGCCAGCAAGGGCCGCGGAACCGGCTTCGCCGGGCCGCAGGCGCAGTGGCCCCCTCGGGGGCAGCGCAGTACGCGAAGCGACAAGCGTGGGGGCAACATTCTCGGGCCGCAGGCGCAGCGCCCTCGGGGGGCAGCGAACCACACGAAGTGGGGAGCGTGGGGGCCATGTCAGAGCGGTCGATTCTCATCGCGGTCCGGCGTGCGCAATTGCGGCACCAGCAGCAGCACGCTGGCCAGCGGCCACAGCAGCGCCTCGGCCAGCGGCGCGACCGCCACGATCCAGCCCGGGAAAATGCCGCCGCCGAGCAAGCGCAGGACCAGCTCGACGGCATGCGACGCCGCAAACAGCGGCAGCACCTGCAGCGCCTGCAGCGGCACCGAGAACCACAGCAGCCGGCGCTGGATCATCGACGCGAAAAAGCTCAGCGCGACATAGGAAAAGGCATGCTGCCCCAGCAGCGACGTCTGGTGCACATCCATCGCCAGGCCGAACATGAAGCCGACGCCGATGCCCACCCGCAGCGGCTGGTGCACGCCCCAGAACACCAGCACCAGCGCCAGGAAATCGGGCATCCACGGCACCCGGCCCAGCGGCAGCATGTTGAGCAGCAGGGCGGCCACCAGGGTGCTCCAGATGAACACCGGACTGGCGGGCAGCAGCAGCTGCTGGCCGGAGCGCATGATCATTTGGCATACCCCCGACGGGCCGGCGCGGCCGGCAGGGTGCTCGAAGGCGGCAGCGCCAGGTCCGCCGTGACCGGCTGGACGACGATCACATGCCGCGCGCCGGTGGTGAGCGCCTGCGGCACGCAGTAGATCTTGGAAAACGCCGACTCGGCCCGGTGCTCGATCCGGGTGACCCGCGCCACCGGCAGGCCGGGCGGGTACACGCCGTCCACGCCGCTGGTGGTCAGCAGGTCGCCTTCCTGGACATCGGCATTGCTGCCCATGAAGCGCAGTTCCATGCCGCTGCCGCCCACCGTCGGGTCGCCGTAGGCCACGCTGCGCGCGCCGGTGCGCACATTGAGCACCGGGATGGCCAGGTCGCGGTCGACCACCAGCGTGACCTCGCTGACCAGCGGATGCACGCGCGTCACCTGCCCCAGCACGCCGGACTCGTCAAGCACGGGCGAGCCCAGCGCGACCTGATGGGCGTGCCCCTTGTCGATGACGACCTTGCGCGTGTAGGGATCGGCGGCGTCGTACACCACCTCGGCCGCGATGACCGGCGTGGCGAGTTGCGCCTTGAGGTCGAGCAGCTTGCGCAGGCGGTTGTTTTCCTGCTGGAGCAGCTCGACCTGGCCGGCGCGCAGCGACTGCAGCGCCAGCTTTTCCCGGGCCTGGGCGCTTTCGGACTGCGCCTCGCCCAGGTCGGTGAAATAGCCCGTGGCGCTGCGCACCGCATGGACCGGCTGCAGCGCCAGCCACTGCACCGGGTACAGGGCGGTGGCAATGGCGGCGCGGATCGGCTGGGTGACGTTGAAGCGCGCGTCGGCCACCATCAGGAACAGCGACAGCGCGCCAAAAAATATCAGCTTGGAAAATGCCGACGGCCCCTGGTTGAAAAAGGGCGGCAGGGATCGGTCGAGGGTTCCTAAAGCCATGGTGCGGGGTCAAGCAGGTCCGGTTTCGTGCTGCAGGCGCGCTCCAGGGGACAGGCTTGAGGATGGCGTGGTGGAAAAAGTCCTATTCGGTGGTGAAGATCGAGCCCATGCGGTCCATGCGCTCAAGCGCGATGCCGCAGCCGCGCACCACGCAGGTCAACGGGTCCTCGGCCACCAGCACCGGCAGGCCGGTTTCCTCGGCCAGCAGGCGGTCCAGGTCGCGCAGCAGCGCGCCGCCGCCGGTCAGCATCATGCCGCGGTCGGAAATGTCGGCGCCGAGTTC
>JAQGMN010000194.1 GCA_028292345.1 Polaromonas sp.
GCCGAGCGCGCCAAGCAGGGCGGAACCAAGGTGGTGGTTGCCAGCGGCGCCGATTCCGAACTGGGCCGCAAGCGCACTGCCGTCCAGCAGCTGATCGCCGCCTATCGCAACGTCGGCGCGCGCTGGGCCGACCTCGATCCGCTCAAGCGCACCGAGCGCGAAAAGATCCCCGAGCTCGACCCGGCGTTCTACGGCTTCACCGACGCCGACTACGAGACGGTGTTCAACACCAGCAACACCTTCTTCGGCAAGGAGACGATGACGCTGCGCGAGCTGCTCAACGCGCTGCGCGAAACCTACGCCGGCACCATCGGCGCCGAGTACATGTACATCACCGACCAGGGCAAGAAGCGCTGGTGGCAGCAGCGCCTGGAAAACATCCGCAGCAAGCCGAACTTCACGGCCGAAAAGAAAAAGCACATCCTGGACCGCCTGACCGCCGCCGAAGGCCTCGAGCGCTTCCTGCACACCAAGTACGTCGGCCAGAAGCGCTTCTCGCTGGAGGGCGGCGAGAGCTTCATCGCCTCGGTCGACGAGCTGATCCAGGAAGCGGGCGCCAAGGGCGTGCAGGAGATCGTGATCGGCATGGCGCACCGCGGCCGGCTCAACGTCCTGGTCAACTCGCTGGGCAAGATGCCCGCCGACCTGTTCGCCGAATTCGACCACACGGCCAAGGAAGACCTGCCGTCCGGCGACGTCAAGTACCACCAGGGCTTCAGCTCCGACGTGACGACCCGCGGCGGCCCGGTCCACCTCAGCCTCGCGTTCAACCCCTCCCACCTGGAGATCGTCAACCCGGTGGTGGAGGGCTCGGTGCGCGCCCGGATGGACCGCCGCGCCGACCCGCAGGGCAAGCAGGTGCTGCCGGTGCTGGTGCACGGCGACGCCGCCTTCGCCGGCCAGGGCGTGGTGATGGAAACGCTGGCGCTGGCCGAGACCCGCGGTTATTTCACCGGCGGCACGGTGCACATCGTGATCAACAACCAGATCGGCTTCACCACCAGCGATCCGCGCGACAGCCGCTCGACGCTGTACTGCACCGACGTGGTCAAGATGATCGAGGCGCCGGTGCTGCACGTGAACGGCGACGATCCGGAGGCCGTGGTGCTGGCGACCCAGCTGGCGCTGGACTACCGCATGGAGTTCGCCAAGGACGTGGTGGTCGACATCGTCTGCTTCCGCAAGCTCGGCCACAACGAGCAGGACACGCCCTCGCTGACCCAGCCGCTGATGTACAAGAAGATCGCGGCCCATCCCGGCACGCGCAAGCTCTACGCCGACAAGCTCGGCGCGCAAGGCCTGGGCGAGTCGCTCGGCGACGACATGGTCAAGGCCTACCGGGCCGCGATGGATGCGGGCAAGCACACGATCGATCCCGTGCTGACGAACTTCAAGAGCAAGTACGCCGTCGACTGGAGCCCGTACCTCGGCAAGAAGTGGACGGATGCGGGCGATACCGCGATCCCGACGGCGGAATGGAAGCGGCTGGCCCAGAAGATCACCACGCTGCCGACCGACTTCACGCCGCACCCGCTGGTCAAGAAGGTGCTGGATGACCGGGCGGCGATGGGTCGCGGCGACGTCAACATCGACTGGGGCATGGGCGAGCACATGGCCTTCGCCTCGCTGGTGGCCAGCGGCTATGCGGTGCGGCTGTCGGGCGAGGACTGCGGCCGCGGCACGTTCACGCACCGCCACTCGGTGCTGCACGACCAGAACCGCGAGAAATGGGACATCGGCACCTACATCCCGCTGCAGAACGTGGCCGACAACCAGGCGCCGTTCGTGGTGATCGACTCGATCCTGTCTGAAGAGGCTGTGCTGGCTTTTGAATACGGCTACGCGTCAAATGACCCCAACACGCTGGTGATCTGGGAAGCCCAGTTCGGCGACTTCGTCAATGGTGCCCAGGTCGTGATCGACCAGTTCATTGCATCTGGCGAAGTGAAGTGGGGCCGCGTCAACGGCCTGACCATGATGCTGCCGCACGGCTACGAAGGCCAGGGCCCCGAGCACAGCTCGGCACGCCTGGAGCGCTTCATGCAGCTGTCGGCCGACACCAACATGCAGGTCGTGCAGCCGACCACGGCCAGCCAGATCTTCCACATCCTGCGCCGCCAGATGGTGCGCAACCTGCGCAAGCCGCTGATTATCATGACGCCGAAGTCGCTGCTGCGCAACAAGGACGCGACCTCGCCGCTGTCAGAGTTCACCAAGGGCGCTTTCCAGACGGTGATTCCTGAAAACAAGGAAGAAATCATCAAGCGGGCCGACAAGGTCAAGCGGGTCATCGCCTGCTCGGGCAAGGTGTATTACGACCTGGTCAAGAAGCGTGAGGAAAAAGGTTTCGACGATGCCGTGATTCTGCGTGTCGAGCAGCTCTACCCTTTCCCGCACAAGGCTTTTGCTGCCGAGTTGAAAAAGTATCCGAACGCCACCGACATCGTCTGGTGCCAGGACGAGCCGCAAAATCAGGGTGCCTGGTTCTTTGTGCAGCACTATATCCATGAGAACATGCTCAACGGCCAAAAGCTGGGCTATTCGGGACGTGCTGCGTCGGCTTCTCCAGCCGTCGGTTATTCGCACCTGCATCAGGAACAGCAAAAAGCACTGGTGGACGGCGCATTTTCCAAGTTGAAGGGTTTTGTCCTGACCAAATAAAGGTCCAAATACTTCCTGAACTACAAAAAAACAATCGAAAGAATCAAAATGGCTATCGTAGAAGTTAAAGTTCCCCAATTGTCCGAGTCCGTTGCCGAAGCCACCATGCTGCAATGGAAAAAGAAGGTCGGCGACGCAATCGCGATCGACGAAATCCTGATTGAAATTGAAACCGACAAGGTCGTCCTTGAGGTTCCGGCGCCCTCAGCCGGCGTGCTGGTAGAACTGGTGGTCGCCGATGGCGGCACGGTGGTGTCGGACCAGTTAATTGCAAGAATCGATACCGAGGCCAAGGCAGGCGCGGTCGCCCCTGCTGCGGCAGCGCCGTCAGCCGTTGCAGCTTCCGTGCCGGCATCCGCGCCAGCCGCCGCTGGCGGCTCCATGGCGGGCGTTCCGATGCCATCCGCTGCCAAGTTGATGGCCGACAACAATCTGGCAGCAGGCACGGTGCCGGGCACGGGCAAGGATGGCCGCGTCACCAAGGGTGATGTTCTGGGTGCCACCACTGCAGGGGCTATCAAATCAATAGCTGCTAACGCAATACCGACGGGCGCTCCGACCACTTCCTTGCCTAAAGTGGCATCGCCTGTGAAAGCAGCCGACCTGGGTGACCGTCCAGAGCAGCGGGTTCCGATGAGCCGCCTGCGCGCCCGTATTGCCGAGCGTCTTTTGCAGTCGCAATCGACCAATGCTATTTTGACGACCTTCAATGAAGTCAACATGGCACCGGTGATGGAGATGCGCAAGAAGTTCCAGGACGCCTTTAGCAAGGAGCATGGCGTCAAGATCGGCTTCATGAGCTTCTTTGTCAAGGCTGCAGTGCATGCGCTCAAGAAGTTCCCGATGATCAACGCATCGGTCGATGGAAATGACATCGTCTACCACGGCTACTTTGACATTGGCATTGCGGTGGGCTCGCCTCGCGGCCTGGTTGTGCCCATCCTGCGCAATGCCGACCAAATGAGCTTTGCCGACATCGAAAAGAAGATTGCCGAATTCGGCCAGAAGGCCAAGGACGGCAAGCTGGGCATTGAAGAAATGACTGGCGGCACCTTCTCGATTTCCAATGGCGGCACATTCGGCTCGATGCTGTCGACACCGATCATCAACCCGCCGCAGTCCGCCATTTTGGGCGTGCATGCCACCAAAGACCGGGCAGTGGTCGAAAACGGCCAGATCGTGATCCGCCCGATGAACTACCTCGCCATGAGCTATGACCACCGCATCATTGACGGCCGTGAGGCCGTGCTGGGTCTGGTTGCCATGAAAGAAGCGCTGGAAGATCCAGCCCGCCTGCTGTTCGATATCTAAACCCTGCTGGGGGCAGGAGCAGCCATGAGGCTGTCCGCTCCTGCCCCCAATTTACTGGAAAAGAACATGTCCAAACAATTTGACGTGATCGTCATCGGCGGCGGTCCTGGTGGCTACATCGCGGCCATTCGTGCCGCCCAGCTGGGTTTCAACGTTGCCTGCATCGACGAGTGGAAAAATGCCAAGGGCGGACCTGCCCTGGGTGGAACCTGCACCAACACGGGCTGCATTCCTTCCAAGGCGCTGCTGCAATCATCGGAGTATTTTGAGCATGCGGGTCATCATTTTGCCGACCACGGCATCGAGGTCAAAGGCCTGGGTCTCGATGTTGGCAAGATGATTGGCCGCAAGGATACGGTCGTCAAGCAAAACAACGACGGCATCGTTTTCCTGTTCAAGAAGAACAAAGTGACCTTTTTCCATGGCCGCGGCTCTTTCGCTGCTGCCAAGGACGGCGCCTACGACATCAAGGTCGCAGGCGCAGCCGAAGAAACCATTTCTGGCAAGCACATCATTGTGGCGACCGGCTCCAATGCCCGGGCCTTGCCAGGTGCGCCCTTCGACGAAATCAACATATTGTCGAATGACGGTGCCTTGCGCATCGGTGCCGTCCCCCAGAAACTGGGCGTTATCGGCTCTGGCGTGATTGGCCTGGAAATGGGTTCGGTCTGGCGCCGCCTGGGTGCCGACGTGACGATTTTGGAAGGACTGCCCACGTTTTTGGGTGCGGTCGACCAGCAGGTCGCCAAAGAGGCGCACAAGGCATTCACCAAGCAAGGCCTCAGGATCGAGCTGGGCGTCAAAGTCGGCGAGATCCAGAATGGTCCAAAAGGCGTGAGCATCGCTTACGCCAATGCCAGGGGCGAGTCGCAGACACTGGAAGTTGACAAGCTCATCATCTCCATCGGCCGGACTGCCAACACCATAGGACTGAACCCGGAAGCCGTCGGCCTGGGCCTCGATGAACGCGGTGCGATTGTGGTGGATGGCGATTGCAAGACCAATTTGCCCAATGTGTGGGCGATAGGCGACGTCGTGCGGGGTCCGATGCTGGCGCACAAGGCCGAAGAGGAAGGCGTGGCCGTGGCCGAGCGCATCGCCGGACAGCATGGCCATGTCAACTTCAACACCATTCCGTGGGTGATCTACACCAGCCCCGAAATTGCATGGGTCGGCCAGACCGAGGAACAGCTGAAGACCGAAGGGCGTGCTTACAAGGCCGGCACCTTCCCCTTCATGGCCAACGGCCGGGCGAGGGCGCTGGGCGACACCACCGGCATGGTCAAGATGCTTGCAGATGCGTCAACCGATGAAATCCTCGGAGTCCACATCGTCGGACCCATGGCCAGTGAATTGATTGCCGAGTGCGTCGTGGCAATGGAATTTCGTGCCAGCAGTGAAGATATTGCCCGCATCTGCCATGCCCATCCTTCGCTGAGCGAAGCGACGAAAGAAGCCGCGCTGGCCGTTGACAAGCGCACGCTCAATTTCTAAGGCATCGCGCAGTGCCACATCCGGTTCGGTCAGCTTACGATGCCGAGTTATCTGCACGGGGTTATACAAGTGATCCTGCGCAGTTGGAAGCGATCGATGCATTGGAGGGCTGCGCCACAGAGTGGGCAGCGTACAAAGGGCAGAGGTCCAACGCGTTCAAAAAGCTGATCAATCGTCCGCCCATCCCGCGCGGTGTGTACATGTACGGCGGGGTGGGGCGCGGCAAAAGCTTTTTGATGGACTGCTTTTTCAATGCCGTGCCACTGAAGCGAAAAGTACGGCTCCACTTCCACGAGTTCATGCGCGAAGTCCACCGGGAGTTGCTCGATCTGCAGGGCACGTCCAATCCCCTTGACGCGCTGGGAAAGCGGATGGCGAAGCGGTTCAGGTTGATCTGCTTTGACGAATTTCATGTCGCCGACATCACCGATGCCATGATCCTGCATCGCATGCTGGTGGCCCTGTTTGACAACGGCGTGGGGTTCGTGACGACATCGAATTTTCATCCTGACCAGCTTTACCCCAACGGGCTCCATCGCGACCGCATTCTGCCTGCTATTGAGTTGTTGAAGACGCAAATGCAAGTCATCAATGTCGACAATGGCACCGACTATCGTCGCCGTACGCTGGAGCAGGCCAGGCTCTATCATTCACCGCTCGGCCCCGAGGCGGATGCTGAAATGACGGAAACCTTCAACCGGCTGGCTGCTTCCCAGGATGAAAACCCGGTGCTCCAGATCGAATCCAGGCAGATCCGGGCAAGGCGAAAAGCAGGCGGGGTGGTGTGGTTTGATTTCAGGACCTTGTGCGGTGGGCCGCGTTCCCAGAACGATTATCTTGAAATCGCCACCCAGTTCCATACGGTTCTGGTCAGCGACGTGCCCTATATGCCCGTCCGGATGGCATCGGAAGCGCGGCGTTTCACTTGGCTGGTCGATGTGCTGTACGACCGCCGGGTGAAACTGATCCTTTCCGCCGCTGTGCCGCCTGAAGCTTTGTACACCGAAGGACCGCTGGTGCATGAGTTTCCGCGGACTGTTTCGAGACTCAATGAAATGCAGTCCATGGAATTTCTCGCTCTGGAGCACAGAACGGTGGATACCACGCTGACATGAAATCCTTTGTCATTGCATTTTTTCTGCTGACGCTTGGCGGTTTTGCCACATCGCAAAACGGTCCTGTGAACGGGCAAATCGCCGATATCGATGCGCAGCGAGCTGCGATTGCTGCCGAGCGAAACAGACTGGAAACCGGCTTCATGAATGAAGAGGCTTCCTGCTACAAAAAGTTTGCCGTCAACAGCTGCCTTGACAACGTCAACGCCAGGCGCAGGGCGGTCATGGCAGACCTGAGACGGCAGGAAATCCTGCTCAACGATGCGCAGCGAAAAAGCAAGGCTGAACAGCAGATTCGCAAAAGCCAGGAAAAATCATCTTCCGAAAGCCTGCAGCAGGACAAAGACCGCCGGACCCAAGCAATTGAAGATTTTCGAGGACGGCAAGCGCGTGACCAGGAAAATGCGCAGCGGCGCGATGCCGCTGTTGCAAATGAAGCCGCAGCCCGCAACGCCAACGCGGCCCGGTTGGAAAATCACGCGAAAAAAAATCAGAAACGCGCCGAGAGGCAGGCCCAAGCAGCGGAAGAATCAAGAAAATTCAATGAGCGTCAGGTTCAAGCGCAGGATCGTCGGGCACGGCACGAAGCTGATCAGGCAAATCGTGTCAAACCTGCCCCGAAACCACTACCCCTGCCACAGTAATAGCCCTTGCTCACTCCAGCGACTCAAACTTGACAATCACCAGCGACAGATTGTCGCCAACGCCCCGTGCACGCTTGCAGGCTTTCTGAATCAGGAATTCGGTGCCCTCCCGGGGCGACAGCATGGACAGGGCAGACCCCATTTCACTGGCATTGAAGTAATGCCATACGCCGTCGCTGCATGCCATCAACACGTCATCAGGCTGGAGTTTTGGAATGTAATGCTGTGCGATGGGAGGTGCTTCTTCTGCGCCCAGGCAACCCATGAGAATATTCGACTGGGGGTGGTTGTTGGCTTCTTCCTCACTGATCTCGCCTTTGTCCACCAGCGTTTGAACATAGGAATGGTCCACCGTTCTGTAGACCAGCTTGCTGCCATGGTAGTGGTAGATCCGCGAGTCCCCGGTGTGGACCCAGTGGCATTCGCCGCTCGGATTGATCAGGAATGCCGCCAGCGTGCTGTGGGGTTCCTGTTCCGAGGAAATCGCTGTCAGCTTGATGACGATATGGGCTTCCTCGACAATCTGTCTGAGCATCGATGGGCCGTCGTCAGTTTCAGGTGAATAGCGGTCAAAAAGCTGCTTGGCCGTCAGCATCACCTGGTCCGACGCTTTGCGTCCGCCGCTACGGCCGCCCATTCCATCGGCAACGATGCCCAGGATACATTCGGGAATCCGGTGGTGGCTCAGCAAGCTGACCTGGTCCTGCTGGTAGTCACGGTCTCCCTTGTGGATACCCGTAGAGGCTGTGATGCGGTAACTTGTGGTCATGGTGGTGGGAGCTTCGCTGTTTTGCGTTGTTTTGTAATCACAGCGGCAATCGACGTATTATCAAGCGGCGTAAACGGAAAAATTCATTGATCCTAAATCATTCCTCTTCCCAGCGGCTGCTGATACAGCTCAAAATCGAACATGCAGACCTGAACGCACTTGCAGACAAGGCCGTGCATGCTCCGCACATTGACGAACTGATGATCAAGCGACTGAAAAAACGCCGGCTTCAGCTTCGGGACCGCATCTCGCGCCTGGAAGCGTCATTGACTCCACCCGAGCCTGCCTGATGAATCTTGCAGCCGAGGTCGATCAGGCGTTTTCGCCTGGGGGTGTCTTGTCTCGGACGACCGAGCATTTTGTTCCGCGCAACGGCCAGAAAGAAATGGCAAACGCGGTTTCGCAGGCCATCGAGGGCGGCTACCCGCTCGTTGTTGAGGCCAGCACAGGCGTTGGGAAGACCTTTTCATATCTTGTTCCTGCCCTTCTCAGCGGCGAGCGGATACTGTTGTCGACTGCAACCAAGGCCTTGCAGGATCAGCTGTTTGGCCGCGATTTGCCTCGTCTGGTTGAGGCCCTTGAATTGCCGGTGAAAACGGCATTACTCAAGGGCCGGGGCAGCTACCTGTGCCTTCATCGAATGGAAATGGCCAGGCAGGAGCGGTTTTTGCCCGAGGGCGTATCGATACGCTCGCTTGCGAGGGTGGAGGAGTGGTCGCAGGTGACACGAACAGGCGATCTGGCCGAACTTCCCGGCCTCGATGAGCGTTCACCCATGATTCCCCTGATCACTTCGACGCGGGACAATTGCCTCGGTTCACAATGCCCGCGTTTTCGTGCCTGCCATGTCAACCTGGCCCGCAGGGAAGCCATGGCGGCAGATGTCGTTGTCATCAACCACCATCTGTTTTTTGCCGATCTGGCGGTTCGCGAATCAGGCGTTGCCGAATTGCTGCCTTCAGTACGGATTGCCATTTTTGATGAAGCGCATCAGCTGAATGAAACGGGCGTGCAGTTTCTTGGAAACAACCTGAGCACTGGCCAGTTGCTCGATTTTTCACGGGATATGCTGGCAGCCGGCTTGCAACTGGCGCGCGGTCTGGTGGACTGGCAGGAAGTGGTTGCTGCCACCGAACAGGCCGCCCGTGAATTGCGGCTTTGCGCCGGAAAGCACTATCCCGGCACCAAGCTTCGGTGGGCTGATTCGGTGCCGGATGGTTTGACCGCAAGCGAATGGCCGCAAGCCCTGGAAGCTGTCCATGCCGCCTGCCTTCAGGCGTGCGCAGCACTTGACACGGTCAGCGAGATTGCGCCGGATTTTGTCCGTCTTCATGAGCGTGCAGCCCAACTGGCGGAACGGGCTGAAAGATTTTCGCATCCCAGCCAGTCAGGCTTTGTCCGCTGGGTCGACGTGGGCACGCAATTGCGACTGGTCGAGTCACCGCTCGATATTTCTGTGGCTGTGAAAAGCAAAATGCTGGGCTCTTCGGGCGACGGCGTGAAGACCTGGGTATTTACCTCTGCAACGCTGGGCGACGATGAAAAACTCAGCTGGTTCACCCAGCCCTGCGGGCTGGAGGGTGCCAGTGTGCTGCGAATTGGCAGTCCATTCGACTATGAGCGCCAGGCCGGACTCTATGTTCCCCCCGAATTTCCCAAACCCGGGGATCCGTTGCATTCTGTCAAGGTTGCCGGATCCGTGGCGACATGGTCTCGCCAATTGGGCGGACGCACGATGGTGCTGACAACGACCTTGCGCGCCTTGCGGACGATTGGAGAAACGCTGGCCGCGGCTTTCACCGAGGCTGAAGATCCGCTGGTGCTCGTGCAGGGCAGCATGCCAAAACGTGCACTGATAGAGCGTTTTCGCGAAGGGGATTCGCTCGGCGGAAAAGGCTGCGTCCTGGTGGCATCGGCATCGTTCTGGGAAGGGATTGACGTTCCAGGCGACGCACTGCAATTGGTCATTATTGACAAGCTCCCTTTCCCGCCACCCAACGATCCGTTGGCCGAGGCGAGGGCAAAAATGCTGGAATCGCAAGGCCGCAGTGCTTTTAAAGATTACTTCTTGCCCGAAGCCGCCGTTGCGCTCAAGCAGGGTGCCGGCCGCCTGATACGCCGTGAAACCGATCAGGGCGTGCTGGTGGTGTGCGACAGCCGGCTGGTTTCGATGGGATATGGTCGGCGACTGATCAAGGCACTGCCGCCGATGCAACGGCTGGGATCGGAACAGGATTTGATGGACAGGCTGGCCAGTCTTACCAGAACTTGTACCACGGGTTCTCCGCCGTCCTGAAGCCTTTGCTCATGTACTGGCTTTGCGGATAGCTTTTTTCCAGGATGCGGCGCATGTCGTCACGCAACTCGGTCATGCCCAGGGCATCGTAGGACTTGTAGAGAATGAAGGTGGCTTCTTCTAGCGCGGGAACGTCGCGGTAGTCGGCAATGGCGCTTTGCGCGCGGTTGATGGCGGCAACATAGGCGCCGCGTGAATAGTAGTAGCGCGCCACATGAACTTCCGACTGCGCCAGAGAATTCACAATGTAATTCATGCGCAGGCGTGAATCAGGCGCATAGCGCGAGTCTGGGAACCGGGCGACCAGTTCCTTGAACGACTCGAACGATTCCTTGGCCGCATTCTGGTCACGTTCGGACAGGTCCTGGCGCGAGATGAATCCGAAAAGTCCCAGGTTGTCATTGAAGTTCACCAGCCCCTTCAGGTACAGGGCGTAGTCCATGGCCGGGCTGGCCGGATGAAGCTTGATGAAGCGGTTCAGCGTGGCCAGGGCCTGGGCCTGTTCACCGCCTTTATACTGGGCATAGGCCTTGTCGAGTTGCGCCTGCTGTGCCAGCGGCGTTCCAGCCGCGCGGCCTTCGAGCTTTTCGTATAGAGGAATGGCCTTGTCGTAGGCGCCTGAACTGGCTTCGTCCTTCGCTTCGGCGTAAATCTTGTTGGGGCTCCAGGTGGCGGTCTTGTCGGGCGCCGGCGTGGTGGAACAGCCCGACAACACAAACAAACCCGCGCAAACGGCTGCTACAAGCGGCGATGCTTTCGGAAAATCCGACAATTTGGCAAGAAACATAGCAATCGACCCTCTTGATGACTGATTCAGAACTGAGAAAATTTATTATATCGGCCAGCGTTGATGGCCAATCTTCCGAAGACGAGGGCCAGGACGAAGGGGACGCCGCTGCAGAAATGGAACTGCGGCATGTCAGCGTTCCGGTCGCGAGCCACGGAAGCCGCCTGGACAAGGCGCTGGCCGGACTGGTGCCTGAGTTCTCGCGCAACTACCTTCAGCAATTGATCGAAGCCGGCGGCGTAACGCTCAAAGGCGTTAAAACCGTCAAGACCTCCGCGAAGGTCAAGGCGGGCGATGAGTTGTCGATCGAACTGCGGCCGACACCCCAGAGCCAGGCTTTCAAGCCCCAAGCCATGGCGCTCGACATTGTTTATGAGGATGAGCACCTTTTGGTCATCAACAAGACAGCCGGTCTGGTGGTGCATCCGGCGCCCGGCAACTGGAGCGGCACCTTGCTCAACGGTTTGCTGGCCCACGACCCCCAGGCTTCATTCATGCCGCG
>JAQGMN010000297.1 GCA_028292345.1 Polaromonas sp.
TCGCAGATCGCGAATCCCGGGTAGCCGAAGAGGCTGGTGAACTCCAGCGGCCACAGGCCGTCCTCGTTGGCGATCATGTTCAGGTTGATGTAGCCGCAGTAGCCGCCGTCCCGCAGCAGGGGCGCGACCCGGCCCAGCGAGGCGTGGAACAGCTTTTCGCTGCCCCGGTAGCTCACGAGGGTGCCCATCTCGCCGGTCAGCTCGCCCAGCTCGCCCGGAAAAAAGCGCTTGTGCTCGAAGTCGATGCAGGCCGGCGCCAAAAATTCCTGGCCGTTGAAATAGGCGCCCACGCCGACCTCCACGCCCTGCAGGTGCTGCATCAGCACGAAGTCGGGCGGCTCGGCGGCGCTGTGGTGCGACTGGTACATCGCCAGCAGGGCCAGCATGTCGGCCGCATCGGCCATCTCGCCGATGTAGTTGCGGGTGCGCGGGCTGTCAGCGCCGTTGAACTTGAGCACATAGCGGCCGGGCTGCCGGCGCAGGAAATCGCTTGCCGCGCCATAGGCGGTGAAGCGGTGGGTGGCCGCGGTGAGCAGGCCGAAGCCGCGCAGCACCTCCTGGCCGAAGTCGCGCTCGGCCTCCAGCCGGTCGCCCAGGGCGCTGCCGCCGATCACCTGGAAACCCTCCCGGCGCAGCGCGTCCTGCGCCTCTCCCCTGACGGCCGATTCGAACAGGGCCATGCCCTGGTCGCCGGCCGCGCGCAGCCAGCCCAGGTCGGCCTGCCAGTCATCGCTGAAGTCCAGCATGCCGCCGTACACATCGCGCGAGGCGGGCTGCTCGACGAACACCCGCACCTCGTGGCCCCGCGCGGCCAGCCCGTGGTACATCGCGCCCAGGTCGTTGGTTTCGCCGATGCCCAGGAACCTCATGGCGCAGGCCGGCCGGCCGGGGTCGCCACCAGCGCCACGGCCGCGATGCGTTCGGTATCGGCATAGGCGGGCGCATCGAGTTCCTCGCCGAACACGTCCGGGTCGATCTCGCGGTAGCTGAAAGGGCAGCCGGCGCGTTCCAGCACCGTCGCCACCTCGTCCAGGAAGGGGTCGCGCCCCCCGACGATGGGCGCGCCGGTGTAGAGCACCAGCCGGCCGCCGGGCGCCAGCCGCTTCAGGCTCTCCCGCACGATGCGCAGCGACAGGCCGCTTCCCAGCGGGCCGCCGCCATGCCGGTAGGTGCGTTCGCCGTCATCGACCAGGTAGGGCGGGTTGGCGACGATCAGCTCGAACCGCCCTTCCAGCGATTCGAACAGGTCGCTTTGCTGGAAAGCGGCATTGGCCAGGCCCGCCAGCGCCGCATTGGCGCGCGCAAACGCCAGCGCCCGGGGGTTGATGTCGGCCAGCAGCAGCGCGGGCCGGGCAGCGGGGCAGGCCAGCGCGGCCGTCATGCCGCCGGGGCCCGCGCCGCAGCCGATGTCCAGGATGCGCGCGCCCGGGCTCAGCGGTCGGGCTTGCAGTTCGGACTCGATCAGGGCGGCAAAGCGGTAGGTGTCGGGGCCGAAGAACACCGCCTCCGGCTCCAGCGTCGGATAGGCCGAATGCGCATACAGCGCGCTGCCCAAACTGGCAAACCGCACCCGGCTGCGCAGCAGGCCGCCGCTTTCCTCGACCAGCCCGCTGCTTCGCAGCCAGCCCAGGGCATCGCCCGGCAGCAGGCCGGGTTCAAACGGCCGGCTCCAGCCGAACACGTCGCGCAGGCTGCGCCCGACGCTGGCGCCATGGCGGGCATTCACCCGGGCATGGCTGGCCGGCGTGATGGCGGTGAACCGGTAGCCGGTTTCGTGGAGCCAGCGGCCCAGCAGGACCAGCGCGTCGGGAAGTGAAAAAACCATGTGAACCACGCATCCGGAAAGCCAAATTTTCAATCTACCCCTTGCAGGGAATGGCGTGTGTCGGCAGGCTCGCCGACGGACCGTAGGAAATTGGCAAGCTCTTGCGTTGTGCGGCGCCCAAGCCCTCAAGCATGCGCATGCGCCTGCCCGATGGCCACCGGAAAATGCCCGCGTCCGTTCAGTCGGCCCTTGACCCAGCACAGGCTTGCGCGGCCCCTGAACTGCTACGCTTGACGGCTATGAAACCTCTTGTCAAATGGGGCGCCGGCGCGGTGCTGGTGCTGGCCCTGGCCGCCGCCGCTGTCGTGTCCAGCCGGCGCGGCACGCCGGTGCAACTGGTGCCGGTGGCGCGCACCGGCATCGTGCAGTCGGTGGTGGCGACCGGGCGGCTCAACGCCCCGGCGCGCATGGACATCGGCTCTGAAGTCACCGCCACGGTGCTGGAAGTGCGCGTGCGCGAAGGCGATCGCATCAAGGCCGGCGATCTTTTGCTGCGCCTGTCGGATGCCGAAGCCCGCGCCGCGCTGCAGCAGGCCCGCGCGTCCCTCGGGGAAGCGCGCGGCCGCGCCCTGCAGCAGTCCACCGTGGCCGAACCCGTTGCCCGCCAGGCCGTGGTGCAGGCCGAAGCCGCGTTCACCGCCGCCGAGCGCGAACACCAGCGCGCCCGCGACCTGGTGGCGCAGGGCTTTTTTTCGCAGCAAAAGCTCGACGATGCCCGGCGCGCGCTCGACACCGCCCGAAGCGCGCTGCAATCGGCCCGTGTGCAGGCCGAGGCCAACCAGACCAGCGGCGTCGAGCGCGCGCTGGCCGCGTCGCGCACCGACCAGGCGCTGGCGGCGGTCGGCGTGGCCGAGGCCCGGCTGGCGCGCCTTCGCATCGCCAGCCCGGTCGATGCCCTGGTGCTGACGCGCAGCGTCGAGCCCGGCTCCATGGCCCAGCCCGGCCATGTCTTGCTGACGCTGGCCGCGCAGGGCGGCACGCGCATCGACGCCAATGTCGATGAAAA
>JAQGMN010000303.1 GCA_028292345.1 Polaromonas sp.
GCTGGTAGGTGCTGCTGGCCAGGTACTCGGCTTCCTCGTCGGTGGGCGCGGCAATCAGGGGCACGCCAATCGTCACATAGGGTTTGGCCAGCGTGGCCGATGGCCGGAAATTCTGCCGGTACACGCCGAGTGCCTGAAGCAGCAGGCGCGGCGCGAAGTGCGACGCAAACGCGTAGGGCAGGCCGCGCTCGGCCGCCAGCTGCGCCGAAAACAGGCTGGAGCCGAGCAGCCAGATCGGCACATTGGTGCCCGCGCCCGGCATGGCGATCAGGCGCTGGCCCGGTTGCGCCGGCGCCAGGAGGCGCTGCAGCTCGGCCACATCCTGCGGAAAGTCATCGGCCGTCTCAATCCGGTCGCGACGCAGCGCCCGCATCGTGGGCTGGTCGGTGCCCGGCGCGCGGCCCAGGCCCAGGTCGATGCGGCCGGGGTACAGCTCGGCCAGGGTGCCAAAGGCCTCGGCCACCACCAGCGGCGCATGGTTGGGCAGCATCACGCCGCCCGAGCCGACCCGCATCGTGTGGGTGCCGCCGGCGATATAGCCCACCAGCACGGCGGTGGCCGAACTGGCGATGCCGTGCATGTTGTGGTGCTCGGCCAGCCAGTAGCGGGTGAATCCCAGCCGTTCGGCATGCTGGGCGGTGCGCAGCGAAATGGCCAGCGCGTCGGCCACGGTGCCGCCTTCGCGGACAGACACCAGATCGAGCATGGACAAGGCGATGTTTTTGAGTGCTTTCATGACGGCGATTGTCCTGTCTTGCGTTTGTCCGCGCAGGCGTCAGGGCACTGGTGTTGCGTTCAACCGCCGCGTTCAGTCACAGTCACAGCCGCAGCGCCTGTCCATAGCCTGTCATTTCCAGATAGCCCATGCCCAGACGCCTGCCTTGCCCGTCCAGCAACTCGCTCAGGCCTTCCCAGTAAATCGAGCCGGTCGAGTTGCGGCTGTCGAGTTCCTGGTTGTTGAGCACGGCCTTCACGACATACGCGTCAGCCGATATGCGGACGAGCCACTCCACGGGATAGCTGATGCGTGTCAGTGGGCTGGTCCAGCTTCGCAGCGGTTTGAAGCTCACTTCGCCTTGGCCAAAAATACGCAATCCGTCTTTCGGTGAACGCAGCGAACCACCAGTCCAGACCGCATTGCCGTCCTTGTCGCGCAGCCTGAAGGCGGTCAGGGCGCTGCCGTCATCGAGGTTCATGCCAATCCAGTCCCAGCCCACGGCGCTTGGGTGCAGCAGTTCCTGGCTCCACTCGTGGTCCAGCCAGGCCTTGCCGGCGACGGAAAAATTTTGCCCCTTGATCTGCAGGCTGCCGCTGGCCGCCAGCTGGGGCTGGCTGTAGTAATAACTGGCCTGCTTTTCTTCAGGCCCCTTGCGCGACAAACCTTGATTGCCCTGAAGCAGCACGTCTTGTGTTTCATCGAATTGCAGCCTGAGCGCAAAGTCGCCGGCCGGCAGCTCTGCGGTGTAGCGTCTGCCGTCGGCCTTGAGCGACCAGTCGCGCAGCTTGATGGCCATGTCCTGCTCGCTGGCGGACGCCACGCCAAAGCCTGTGCGCGCAATGCGCTGGTCATGCCAGAGTTTGGCGCCCTGCACGTCGGTAATGGCGGCATGGGCAAAGATCAATTGCGTGGCTGCAAGTTTTGACGCCATGCCCTGCGTAGCATCAATCCGCGAGCGAAAGAATGTGAGCTGAAAGCCGAAGCTGCGGCTGACTGCTTCGCTGGACGTGGCGTGCCCGGTGATGTACCACCATTCGGTGCGGAAATCAGGGTGCGAACCCCTGTCGCGCGGAAACACCAGCGTCCTGGCGGGCAGGGCGTGCGCTTGGCCAGGCCATGCTGCAATGCCAGCCAGCCCGGCCAGCCCGCCGGCCAGCAGACTTCGTCGGTACGGGTTGATCATTCGATCCGGCGTCACTGGCTGATTTTTCTGGCCTCTTCAACCTGGTATTCAAAGTAGCGCTGAAAGCTGAAGACAATGCTCGACATCAGGGCAATGGTGCCGAACAGCAAGGCAAACACGACAGCGCCAATCGTCAGCCAACTGGTGTTGCCGGCCAGCGTGGCGGGCGCAGCCGGGTTGTGCATGGCATTCCATTTTTTCGGCGACATCAATCCAAAATAGATCGCCGTCAATGCGGTGCCGGCCAGTATGAAACCCAGCAGAGGAATCAGTAGCCACGCCAGTTGGTCGTCCTGTCCATGCAGCCGCACGCGCTCGACGCCCCACCATCCCAGCGCGGCAACTGCGGGATGCGCCCAGGCCCACAGATCGCTCCAGCCATACAGGTAGAGGCGGTGCAATCCGAACTGGCCGCCGATGAGGGCCAGCCAGGCGGCGAGGGTTTTATTTTTTGGGGCAAGTGTTTGCATGCGGGGATTATGAGGCGGCTGTTGTGGCGGCGATTTTCATTGAAAAACGCCGCACTGCTGGCCGGCGGGCTATAATCGCAGGCTTTGCAGCATTTCGCTGGCCGGGTGGCCATGTCGTGTGTCTCAAGCGCTGCAGGAATACTGGGGTTATTTTTACCCCGCCACCCAAGGATAAATCATGGTCGTCATCCGGCTTTCACGCGGCGGTTCTAAGCACCGTCCATTTTTCAACATCGTTGTGGCTGACAAGCGCGTTCGCCGCGATGGTCGCTTCATCGAGCGCATCGGTTTTTACAATCCGATCGCCAAAGGCGGCGAAGAAGGACTGCGCATCGTGCAGGACCGTCTGACCCACTGGATCGGCGTTGGCGCCCAGGCGTCCCCGACCGTCCTGCGCCTGATCAAGCAGGGCGGCGCGTCGGTGGCAGTGTCTGCCGCCGAGCTGCCTGCTGAAGTCGCAGCTGCCTGATTCAGGTCGTTTTCGATGATGCCTGGCCTCCAACCGTCTGCGGGTTTGACACCGTCAAAGCTGCCCGACGATGCCATCGAGGTCGGGCGCATTCTGGACGCGTGGGGTGTCAAGGGCTGGCTCAAGGTCCTGCCGCACAGCACCGATCCGGAAGCGCTTCTTTCCGCTGAAACCTGGTACCTCCAGGCGCCCGACGTCAAGTTCAGGCCCGGTTTCAGCCTTTTTTCCGGCACCGTTTCCCTCCGGGTGGACGAGTCCAAAATCCATTCAGGCTCGGTGGTTGTCAAATTCGCCGGCCTCGACGACCGCACGCCTGCCGAAGCCTTGCGCGGCGCCCGGATATTCCTGTCGCGCAGCAGCTTTCCAGCCGCTTCCACCGATGAATACTATTGGGTCGACCTGATCGGCCTGAACGTGGTGAATCGCGAAGGCGTTGCACTGGGCTGCGTCCGCGACCTGATGACGACGGGCCCGCAATCGGTGCTGTGCATCGAATATGCCAGCACGCAGGAAGACGGCAGCAGCGCCCCAGCCGAACGCATGATTCCCTTTGTCGCCGCCTATGTCGACAAGGTGGACCTTGCCGGCAAGTGCATCACCGTTGACTGGCAACCCGACTATTGAGGCTTGAAGCTGCGTCAAGGCTCCCTGTCTTGTCGCATCCAGCCTTTTGTTTGGTATTCAAAGTAGTTTTTCATGCGCTTTGATGTCATCACACTTTTTCCCGAGCTTTTTTCGCCGTTCCTGACCAGCGGCGTGACCCGCCGTGCCTACGAATCGGGCTTGGTCGAGGTCAAGCTGTGGAATCCTCGTGATTTTGCCGACGGCAGCTATCGCCGCGTCGACGACCGGCCTTTCGGCGGTGGGCCGGGCATGGTCATGCTGGCCGAGCCGCTCACGCTGTGCCTTGAAAGCATTCATGCTGACCGGCTGGCCTGCGCTGCGCCCGATGCGCCCACGGTTCTTTTTTCCCCTGTGGGCGATGTGCTGACCCATGCCGGTGTCGAGCGCTGGGCCACCGGCAGCAGCGGCGCGGTGCTGATCTGCGGCCGCTACGAAGGGCTGGACCAGCGCTTCATCGACACCCATGTCGACCTCCAGATCAGCCTGGGCGACTTTGTGCTGTCAGGCGGCGAGATCGCCGCCATGGCCTTGCTCGATGCCGTCGCCCGCCTGCAGCCGGGGGTGCTGAACGACGAAGGGAGCCACCAGATGGACAGTTTCAATCCGGCGCTCGATGGGCTGCTCGACTGCCCGCACTACACCCGCCCGGAATCCTGGCGCGGCCAGCCGGTGCCGCCTGTCCTGATGTCCGGCAACCATGCGCAAATCGAGCGCTGGCGCCGCGAGCAGCGGCTGGCCTTGAGCCAGCGCCTGCGCCCGGAACTGGTCAGGGCCGCCCGCAGGGCAGGGCATCTGACCAAGATTGACGAGGCTTTCCTGGCTGATTTGCCAAAAAATCCGGAAATTGAAGCCTGAATTGCTATAATCATGGGCTTTTCGGTCCTCTGGCGGCCACTGCAACCACCTGATTCGCTTTTTGAATCAATCCCTGGATTTGCGGTCTTTAGCGTAGCGCGTGCATGAACGAAAAAAGTTAACGGAACCATCATGAATCTGATCCAGACTCTCGAGCAGGAAGAAATTGCCCGCTTGAACAAGACCATTCCCGTTTACGCGCCTGGCGACACTGTCATCGTGAGCGTGAACGTGGTTGAAGGCACGCGCAAGCGTTTGCAGGCTTTTGAAGGTGTCGTGATTGCCAAGCGCAACCGCGGCCTCAACTCCAGCTTCATCGTTCGCAAGATCTCCAATGGCGAGGGCGTCGAGCGCACTTTCCAGGTGTACAGCCCGCTGATCGCCAAGATTGAAGTCAAGCGCAAGGGTGATGTGCGCCGCGCCAAGCTGTACTACCTGCGCAGCCGCAGCGGCAAGTCGGCACGTATCAAGGAAAAGCTGGGCGTCAAGGCTGTCAAGGCCGTGCAGCCCGCACAGGCTGCGTAAAAGCAACTGCCGCCTTTTGAAAAGCCGCTCCACCGAGCGGCTTTTTTTATGCTTGTTATCCTGTCCTGCCATGAAAATCGCCAAGTCTTCATCCCTGCCCGCGTTTGACCCGCGCTCCATTCCAGTGCTGGGCATCGACAGCCACCTGGCCGGCGTTTCCCCGGACCGGCTCACGCCGCAAGCGCTGCGCGACCGCTTCCGCCATCCACCCATGTGGGCGCCCGAGCACAGCGTGGAAAAGAGCTTTTCCGACCGGCAACCGGCGCTGGCCGCTGTCCTGCTGCCTTTGGTGATGCGCGACGAACTCACGCTGCTGCTGACCGAGCGCTCGACGGGCTTGTCGACGCATTCGGGCCAGATCGCCTTTCCGGGCGGACGCACCGACGACACGGACCAGGATGCGGTCGACACCGCGCTGCGCGAAGCGCATGAGGAAATAGCCCTGCCGCGCCACCATGTCGAGGTGCTGGGCACCTTGCCGACCTATGTCACCGGTTCGGCCTTCATCATCACGCCGGTGGTGGCGCTCATCAGGCCGGGCTTTGAGCTGCATCCCAACCCAGGGGAAGTGGCCGATGTGTTTGAAGTGCCTCTCGGCTTCCTCATGAATCCGGCAAATCACCAGCGCCATGAAACCGAATTCAACGGCGTGCTGCGCCAGTGGCTGTCCATGCCCTACAGCGACCCGATGAGCCAGACAGCAGGCAGCGAAACCAGGGAGCGCTACATCTGGGGCGCAACGGCCGGCATGCTGCGCAACTTCTACCGTTTTCTCAGCGCCTGAACACCAGCGAAGCAAGGACTGCGACTGCGGGACGCATGGGCATCGTTCCCCCACCAGCCATGGCCGTGGAACTGGCTTCGCCGGGTCACAGGCGCACCCGCGCTAGGCGAAGCGACAAGCGAGGCAGCGGGCAGTTCCCTGCCAGCAGGGGACATGGAACCGGCTTCGCCGGGCCACAGGCGCACCCGTGCTAGGCGAAGCGACAAGCGAGGCAGCGGGCCGTTTCCTGCCAGCAGGGGACATGGAACCGGCTTCGCCGGGCCACAGGCGCACCCGCGCTAGGCGAAGCGACAAGCGAGGCAGCAGGCAGTTCCCTGCCAGCAAGGGCCGTGGAACCGGCTTCGCCGGGCCACAGGCGCAGCGGCCCCCTCGGGGGGAAGCGACCCGCGCAGCGGCGGAGCGTGGGGGTCCGTTATGATTTGCCATGAGTTTTTTCGCCGTTTTGTTTGCACTGATTCTGGAGCAGGCACGTCCACTGGCCCGCGGCAACTGGGTTCATGCCGTTTTCCTGGGCTGGGCGCGCTGGGGCCACCGCAGCCTGGATGCCGGCAAGCTGCACCACGGATGGATCACCTGGATTTTTGCCGTCGTGGTTCCCACGCTGCTGACGCTGCTGGTGCACTGGCTGCTGTGGAAGGTCAACATCCTGCTGGCCTTCGCCTGGAGCGTGGCAGTCCTGTATGTCACGCTGGGTTTCCGGCAGTTCAGCCACTACTTCACGGACATCCGCAATGCGCTGGACGACGGCAACGAGGACCTGGCCCGCGAACTGCTGGCCGAGTGGCGCCAGGTGGATGCGAGTGAACTGCCGCGCAGCGAAATCGTTCGCCATGTGATCGAATATTCGGTGCTGGCCGCCCACCGCCATGTGTTTGGCGTGCTGGGCTGGTTTTCGGTGCTGGCCGCCTTTGGCTTCGGGCCGGCCGGCGCGGTGCTGTACCGCATGAGCGAATTTGTGGCGCGCTACTGGAACTACAAGAGCAGAACACCCGGCGAAGGCGCCAGCCCGGCCCTCCAGCAGGTGGCCAACCGTGCCTGGGGCATCATCGATTTCGTGCCGTCGCGCGTCACGTCGCTGGGTTTTGCCGTGGTCGGCAGTTTCGAGGACGCCATCGATTCGTGGCGCAATTACACCCAGCGCTTTCCCGCCGGCGCCTCCCTTGCCACGGCCGGCCGCAACGACGGGCTGATCCTGGCGGCCACCTCGGGTGCGGTCAATGTCCGGCTGGGGAGCGTGGCGCTCGATGCCATATGGTTGCCTGTTGCCTCGCAGGAGTTCGAGGTGGGCGGACTGGCCGACATCGGCGACGCCGCCGTCACCGCGTCAATGCCCAGCCGAGAGCCTGAGGTGGCCCACCTGCGCAGCGTCGTCGGCCTGGTGTGGCGTTCGGTGGTGCTGTGGATGGTGCTGCTGGCGCTGCTGACGCTGGCGCGGCTGCTGGGCTAGCCCGCCCGCTTGCCTTTTTCAATACCGCGTCTGCGACAACTCTTCGAACAGCTCGCTATATAAACGATAGCGGGCAGCGCTTATGCTGCTTGCGCCAGAAGCCGATTTAACTTCTGAAATCACGCCGCAGCCCGGTTCATGCAGGTGCGTGCAGTTGTAGAACTTGCAGTCCTGCGCATGCGCCTTGAAGTCGGGCATGTAGTTGGCCAGTTGCATCGGCTCGATGTGGTTCAGGCCGAATTCCTGGAAACCCGGCGAGTCGATCAGCGCCGTGGTCCTGGCTGCATCGATCCAGTAGAGCGTGGTGCTGGTGGTGGTGTGCTTGCCGGAGTTCAGCGCCTGCGAAATCTCGGCGGTCAGCACCTTCGCCTGCGGCACCAGCAGGTTGGTCAGGCTGCTCTTGCCTGCGCCGGACGGGCCGAGCACCAGCGTTTTCTTGTTCCGCAGCAGTTCCATCAACTCGCGCGTCTGTCCCGCATCCTCAGTCGCCGTCGACGCTTTGGGTTTGATTGCCAGCGACAGCATCTGGTAGCCCATGGCCCGGTAGGGCGCCAGCTTGGCCCAGGCCCGGCCGAAGGGCTCGGCCAGATCGCTCTTGTTCAGCGCAATGATGGGCTTGATGCGCTCGGCTTCCGCCGCGATCAGGGCGCGCGTCAGCTGGCTTTCAGAGAATTCGGGTTCCGCCGCGATCAGGATCAGCACCTGGTCCAGGTTGGCGGCGAACGACTTGGTGCGCATCTCGTCCTGGCGGTAGAACAGGTTGCTGCGCTCCTCGATTTTTTCGATCGTGCCCTCGTCCTCCGATGGCAACCAGCGAATGCGGTCGCCCACGACCACCTGGCTTTTCTTGCCGCGCGGATGGCAGATCACACGCTCGCCCGATTCGGTTTCAACCATCACATGGCGGCCAAAGCCGGCCACCACCAGGCCCGGTTGCGTGCCTGCAAGCACTGCCGCGCCAGCGCGCGCCGGACGTGCGGGCTTGCTCAAGCCAGCAAGGCGTCAACCTTCGACGCGCAGAAAAAGTCGCTGACCGAAATGCCCTGCACATCGTGCGTGTTGAAGCGCACCTTGCACTGGCCGTAGCTGGCTTCCAGGTCGGGATGGTGGTCTTCCGCGTTGGCGATGAACGCCACGGCATTCACAAAACCGATGGTTTCGTAAAAATTCCTGAACTTGAAGGTTTTCTCCAGCGCGCCCTCGATCAGCCGCCAGCCCAGGGCCTGCTCGCCGTTGAGCTTGCTCAACTGGCCGACGATTTCGGTGGCGCTCAGGGCTCGCCGGTTTTGGTGGATGGCGTTGCTCATGCGGTTGCGCTTTCAGGGGATGGGGTCATGGGGGCCATGCGTCCCAGCCGCTCGGAGGCGGGCGGATGGGAATAGTAGAACTTCACAAACACCGGGTCGGGCGTGAGCGTGCTGGCATTGTCCTTGTAGAGCTTGAGCAGCGCGCTTTGCAGGTCCCGGCCGTCGGTCTGCGAGACGGCATAGGCATCGGCCTCGAACTCATGCTTGCGCGACGACTGGGCCATCAGCGGAGAGATAAAGAAGCTGAACAACGGCACGACCATCAAAAACAGCAGCAGCGCCAGCGCGTCGTTGCTGACCGTCAGGTTGGGGCGGACGCCCAGCCCGGTGTAGAACCACACCTGGGTCGACAGCCAGCCGAGCAGCGCAAAACCAACCAGGCTCATGGCAAACATCACGCCGATGCGCTTGATGATGTGCTTGTGCTTGAAATGGCCCAGCTCGTGCGCCAGCACGGCATCGACCTCGGCCGGATTGAGCTGCTTGAGCAGGGTGTCGTAGAACACCACCCGCTTGGCCGCGCCAAAGCCGGTGAAGTAGGCATTGGCATGCGCCGAGCGCCGGCTGCCGTCCATCACGAACAGGCCCTTGGCGGCAAAGCCGCAGCGCTGCATCAGGGCCGTCACGCGCGCCTTCAGCGACTCGTCGTCGAGCGGCTTGAACTTGTTGAACAGCGGCGCGATCACCGTCGGAAACAGCACCAGAACCAGCAGGTTGAAGCCCATCCAGACCACCCAGGTCCACAGCCACCACAGCGTGCCCGCGCTGCCCATCAGCCACAGGATCAGCGCCACGATGGGCAGGCCGACGATTGCGCCGACAAGGGTGGACTTGACCAGATCGGCGAGACACAGCTTGAGCGTCATCTTGTTGAAGCCGAAGCGTTCTTCCAGCCGGAAAGTCTTGTACAGCGTGAACGGCAGGTCGAGCACGCCGCTGGCCAGGCCGAATGCCGCGAGCAGCGCCAGTTGCGGCACCAGCGCGCCGTACTCGGCCAGGCCAGAACGCATCACGGCCTGGTTCAGCGTGTCGATGCCGCCCAGCAGCGTCCAGCCCAGCAGCAGCGCGGCGGCAAAGGCCATTTCCAGCATGCCCAGGCGTGTCTTGGCGATGGTGTAATCCGCCGCCTTCTGGTGCGAGGGCAGGCTGATGGTGGAAGCGAACGCGGACGGCACCTGGTTCCGATGCCGCGCCACATGGCGGATCTGCCGCGTGGCCAGGTAGAACTTCGTCAGCAGCCCCAGCACGAGCAGGGCGGCGAACAGCAGGGTGAAGGCAAAGGAGGGGTCGGTCATGGGGACGAGTTTAGGCGATAGGCGAGAATCGGATGATGTTAGAGACTGAACCCTTATTGAAGAAATCCGACCAGAACCTGGTCTGGCTGGACTGCGAGATGACCGGGCTCGACCCTGAAAAGGAACGCATCATTGAAATAGCCGTCGTCGTGACCGGCCCGCAACTCACGCCGCGCATCGAAGGCCCGGTGCTGGCGATTCATCAATCGAACGAATTGCTGGAGCAGATGGACAAGTGGAACAAGGGCACCCACGGCCGCAGCGGCCTGATCGACAAGGTCAAGGCCAGCACGGTGAACGAGGAAGACGCCCAGGCGCAATTGCTCGCCTTCCTTGCGAAGTACGTGCCCAAGGGCAAGGCGCCGATGTGCGGCAACACCATCGGCCAGGACCGGCGCTTTCTGGTCAAGTACATGCCCAAGCTGGAAACCTTTTTTCACTACCGCAATATCGATGTCAGCACCTTCAAGGAACTCGCCAAGCGCTGGCGGCCCGAGGTGTACAGCGCTTTCAAGAAACGCCAGAGCCACACGGCATTGGCCGACGTGCACGAGTCGATTGACGAATTGCTGCATTACCGGGAACATTTTTTGAAGTGATTTCAGGCGGTTTTGGCTTGTTTCGCTTGTCTGGCGTGCAATACTTGCTATCAAAAAAATAGCTGGATATCCTCCGGCCACTCGGTCCTGAACTTGATGATGCGCAGTAATAACATTGATTTATCAAGGCTAACTGGTAGAAACCCGCAAACCATGCCATAATCGAGGGCTTGCAGTTGCACACCGTGCTAACCGCATTTGTACATCTACCTCACACTTTTGGACTCTATTTTCAGAGTCGCCGCATCAAGGCAGTTCCGCTCTTGATCCGTATATTCGTTTGATGGTTGATGTTTTATTAACCATGAACGAAGCCTTCCGCATCGCGGGGGTGGAGTTTCCTGTCTCTTTGCCACAAACAAAGCGGACAGGGGATTAGTGAGAAGAAAACATGACTGACTCTTTTGAGACTCGCGGCGACTTTGCGTCCGACAATACCGACACCATTTCCGACCTGGACATCCACGTCATTCCCGATTTTTCGTCCGACGAGCCTGTTGCCGTGGCAACCTCGCTGGAAGCCGTTGTCGCCGAGCCTAACGGCTTTGTGAAACTGGGCCTGGCCAAGGAACTGCTGCAAGCCGTCGCCGACATGGGTTTCACCCAGCCGACCTCGGTGCAGATGGCGACCATTCCCAAGGCCATGCAGGCCCTGGACGCCGACCCGAAAGCGCCCAAGTTCACCGACCTGCTGGTCTCCAGCCAGACCGGCAGCGGCAAGACCGCCGCGTTCCTGCTGCCCGTGCTGCACACCCTGCTCAAGCAGCAGGAAGAAGCCGAGCGTTTTGAGCGCGCCGAATTCGAACGCCTGAGCGCCGAAGCCGTTGCCCGCGGCGAAGCGCCGCTGAAGAAGCCCAAGCGCAAGGACCCGACCAACATGCGCAATTTCAAGGCCGCCACCCCCGGCGCCCTGATCCTGTGCCCGACCCGCGAGCTGGCCCAGCAGGTCTGCGCCGACGCGATCGACCTGGTTCGCCATTGCCGCGGCCTGCGCGTTGCCAACGTCGTTGGCGGCATTCCCTACCAGCTGCAGATCGCCAAGCTGCAAAATGCCGACCTCGTCGTCGCCACGCCCGGCCGTCTGCTCGACTTGCAGCGCAGCATGCAGATCAAGCTCGACCAGGTGCAGTTCCTGGTGGTGGACGAAGCCGATCGCATGCTCGACCTCGGCTTTGCCGACGACCTGACCGAAGTCAACCAGCTCACCATCGAGCGCAAGCAGACCATGATGTTCAGCGCCACCTTCGCGCCGCGCATCATGCAGCTCGCCACCCGCGTGATGCGCCAGCCGCAGCGCGTCGAGATCGACTCGCCGCACGAAAAGCATGCGTCCATCACCCAGTCGCTGCTGTGGGCCGACAACATGACCCACAAGCGCAAGCTGCTGGACCACTGGCTGCGCGACACCACCATCAACCAGGCGATCGTGTTTGCCTGCACGCAGGTGGAATGCGACGGCCTGGCCAACGACCTGGTGCAGGAAGGCTTCAGCGCCGTGGCATTGCACGGCGCGCTGGGCCAGGGCCTGCGCAACCGCCGCCTGATGGCGTTCCGTGACGGCCGCGTGCAGATTCTGGTGGCCACCGACGTGGCTGCCCGTGGTCTGGACGTTCCGACCATCACCCACGTCATCAACTACGGCTTGCCGATGAAGGCTGAAGATTATGTGCACCGCATCGGCCGCACCGGCCGTGCGGGCCGCGAAGGCCAGGCGATCACGATTGCCGAATTCCGCGACCGCCGCAAGATCCAGGACATCGAGCACTACACCCAGCAGAACCTCAAGGCCAGCACCATCCCCGGCCTGGAGCC
>JAQGMN010000315.1 GCA_028292345.1 Polaromonas sp.
GCACCCAGCCGATTCCGTCGATGCCACTCTGCCTCTGGGGCGACGACAGCGGCGCGCGACTGCTGTCCAGCTATTTCGACATGTACCCGCCCGGCCACGGCCGCCGGCCCGGCGGCGGCGATGCCGGGCCGGAACTGGGCGCGGTCTGGCGCCATGGCGACTGGCTCAGGATCGACCCGGGGCTGCAGGGCGGCTGCGTGATCTACGGCCGGTCGGACGCGACCCTCAACCGCCACGGCCTGCGCATGGGCACCAGCGAGCTGTACAGCGCCATCGAGGCGCTGCCCGAGGTGCTCGACTCGCTGGTGGTGGACCTGGAATACCTGGGCCGCGCCAGTTCCATGCTGCTCTTCGTGGTGCTGCGCGGCGGCGCGGTGCTGGACGACGCGATGAAGGCCCGGCTCAACCATGCCGTCAAGACCGCGCTCAGCCCGCGCTTCGTGCCCGACGAGGTCCTTCAGGTGGCCGACATCCCGCGCACCCTGTCGGGCAAGAAGCAGGAGCTGCCGATCAAGAAGCTGCTGCTCGGCCAGCCGCTGGACAAGGTGCTCAACCGCGACGCGATGGCCAATCCGCACTGCCTGGACTGGTATGTGGCTTTTGCCCGGGAACGGCTGGCGCCGCCCGGCTGAAGCGCCGCCGCCTCAGCGCGGCCGTTCCCGCCCGGTGGCAACGCCGCGCAGGAATTCGGCCAGCCCGGGGTCGATCTCCAGCCGGGCCGCGAGCATGCCGGCCTGCTGCAGGTCGCGTGCGCTGCCGATGTCGGTCTGCACCTGGATGGCCCGCGCCAGCCAGCGTTCCGTGTGCCGCCGGGACAGCAGGGGCCGCAGCGCCTCGATGGCGTAGCGCAGCCGCTTGGCCAGAATGCGGGCGCGGTGCAGGCTTGGCGGATCGGCGCTGTCGGCCAGGGCGCGCAACATGTTCCGGTGCAGCCGGTCGACGCGCCGCCGGGCCCAGCGGCGCAAGGGATGCCTGGTCGCGTCAGCCTCGCGACCGGCCGGCCCTGCCTGCCTCGGCAGGTCTTCCAGCCATTGCGTGATGGCCAGCAGCGTGGCGCCCACGGCCGGCACTTCAAGCGCATGGCCGATGGCCTTGCGCTGAAGCCGGGCGGCGCCGGACAGGGCCACCAGCATGGCCTGCCATTTTTCCGCCCGCTGCGCGTTGTCCGTGCGGTAGGCGTCGGCCAGCGGCGGCAGGGTCTCGGTGCGGGCCACGTCAAGGTCGCGCAGCTCGCCGATGAAGGCCAGCAGCGGCGCCAGCGCCTGCCAGTCCGGGAGCCGGTCGGCCGCCAGCCCGGGCTTGAACAGCCGCACGGCGCTTCTGAAGCGCCGCCAGCCGACGCGCGCCTGGTGCAGCACCTCCGGATCGTCGGACCCGGGCAGCAGCGCCAGGTTGGTGGTGAACTGGCAGAACATCTCGCGCAGCACCAGCTGCGCCGCCAGCGGCAGCGTCATGCCCTTGGCCAGCGCCGGCGGGCGGGCGCGCAGCGGCTGGTTCAGGCGGTCCTGCAGCAGCGCATAGCCGCGCTCGCTCTTGCTGACGTTGAGCGGCAGCACCGCCACGCTGCGGGCAATCTGCTGCGCGACCTCGAACAGCGCCGCCGGCTTTCCGGCGACAAGTTCGAGTTCGAGTTCGCACAGCGGCGCGCAATGGCCGCCCGCCACGATCTGGCCGATGTCCAGCGACACCTCGACCACGCTGCCGCCGCGCTGGCGCACCGTCCAGGAAGTGCGTTCGAAGGCGGTGACCAGGCACGGCGCGAGCGCGTCGAACCGGCTGCCGTCCGGGTCGAACTCGGGCCAGGGCGTCGCCTCCAGGGCTTCCTGCGACAGTTCAGGCCCGGCCAGGGGCACTTCCCATTCGCCGCGATGGCTCAGGGCCGAGTCGCTGCGCCCGCCCATCTTCAGCGTTTGCCGCCACTGCGCATCGGTGCTGCTGCCCACACGGCGCAGGCGCAGGGCCACCCGCTCCTCGTACAGGTCCTGCGCGGGCGTGTCGTGGTAGATGTTGTGCAGGGGCTGCTGCGTGGGCTTGCGCCGCGCCAGCAGCGGCGTGCGCGCGAGCCGCCCGGCCAGGCCCTGCGGGTCGGCGGTGGGCAAGGCCAGCTTGAGTTCGATTTCTTCCGGACGCGGAACAGGGGCAGGTGATTTCATGGGTTCCGGCTGCCGGTGCGGCGCGGGCAGCGTTTGCTGGCTCCGCGCAATCGCACCGGACGGGTTGGGGTGCTGTGGAATGTTTGCATGGCAAGGGCGGGCCCTACGGTAGCAAAAAAGCGCCGGCACAGGCGTAAAAATTTGGGCACCGTTCGCATGCCCGGTTTTTCATGGGGACAAGGCGCTTGACCTTCCCCCGGTGGGAAGCTTCACGATGGCATGAGCATGCACCCGCATGGAACCGGTTTGACCCCAACTTTCAGGAGATTTGCCATGAAGACATCCCGTTTTTCCCGAACCCTGGCCTGCGCGCTCGGCGCCATGGCCCTGTCCGCCGCAGCCTTCAGCGCCCAGGCCCAGCCGGCCGCTTCCATGCCGTCGGAGCATGCGGGCATGGGCCACGCCGCCGATGCCAGGGCGCCCGACTCGACCCGCGCCTTCCAGCAGGGCGAGGAAAAGATGATGAAGGACATGGGCCGCCCCTACACCGGCAATGCCGACCGGGATTTCGTGGCGCGCATGATTGCGCACCACCAGGGCGCGGTGCACATGGCCGAGGTGCAGCTGAAGTACGGCAAGGACCCCGAACTGCGCAAGATGGCCCGGGACATCATCAAGGCGCAGCAGCAGGAGATTGCCTTCATGAACAAGTGGCAGGCCCGGCACGGCGTGAAATAAGGCCCGCCGCCAGTCCCCGGCACGCGGTTGCAGGACATCAGTGCGGATGCCGGTGGTGGATGTCCGGGTAGTGCGCATGCGTGTGCGCCAGCGGCTCGTGCCGGTGCGGATGGGTGTGCGGCGAGCGGCCGTCCCACGCAAAGTCATGCGCATGCCGGTGGTGCGCATCGTGCCGGTGCGGATGGTTGTGCTGCAGCGCCTCGTGCGTGTGGGCATGCGCATGGCGCTCGCTCAGGTGCAGCCAGACGCCCAGCCCCATCAGCGCGGCCGCCGCCCAGAACAGCAGGCCCGGCATGTCGGGCCACAGGGCCAGCGAAATCATCACGCCGAACAAAGGCGCCACTGAAAAGTAGGCGCCGGTGCGCGCGGTTCCCAGCGTCCTGAGCGCGACCACGAACAGGCTCAGGCTCAGCCCGTAGCCCAGGAAGCCCACCATGGCGGCATAACCCAGTGGCGCCGCGGCCGGCAGGTCTGCACCGGCGTACAGGGCGATGGCGGTATTGGTCACGCCGGCGAGCAGGCCTTTCAGGCAGGCCACCAGCAGGGCGTCGTTGCTGGACACCCGGCGTGTCAGGTTGTTGTCCAGCGCCCAGCCCAGGCAGGCGCCGGCGATCAGCCCGGCGCCGGGCGAGAAGCTGGCGCCGCCCGGTTGCCACGACAGCAGCACGCCGCCCAGCGCGATGGCCGCCATGCCCAGGACGACGCGGCGGTCGGCATTCTCCCGGAAGGCCAGCCAGGCCACGACCGCCGTCAGCACGCCTTCCAGGTTCAGCAGCAGCGACGCCGACGCGGCGCTGGTTTGCGCCAGGCCCAGCATGAACAGCGCAGGCGCCAGCATGCCGCCGGCCGCGATGGCGCCCAGCAGCCAGGGCCGCTCGGCGCGCGGAATGTGCAGCCGGGTCACGGGCTGGCCGCCCTGGCGCTCGCGCAGCCGCCGCACGATGAGCAGCGCGCCCAGGCCAAAGCCGCTGCCCAGGTAGAGCAGGCCGGCCAGCAGCAGCGGCGGCATGTTCCCGGCCAGCAGCTTGGCCAGCGGCGTGCTGGCGCCGAACAGCAGTGCGGCGAGGAGAGCGGGAAGGGCAGAGCGAAACGGCATGGCGAAGGTCGGTAAAGGGTGTGAAGCCTGTTCAAGCGCACCGGGCGCCCGTTGCGCGGGCCGGCAGGCCAAGCCGGCGCTTTCCGGTTCGCGGAGGCAAGGATGTTAAAGGTCGCGCATGACCGACGGGATTTCCTTCAGGATTTCCCGGGCCAGAAAGCCCAGCCGGCCATGGCGCTCGGCCAGCCGCTGCCCGGCCAGCGCATGCAGGAAAACCCCCCAGGCCGCTGCCTGCACCAGGGGCGCGCCGCGCGCCGCCAGGCCGGTCACGATGCCCGCCAGCACGTCGCCCGAGCCGGAAGTGCCCAGGCCGGCATTGTCCGACACATGGCGCCACGATTCCCCTTCGGGCGACATGATGAAGGTGGTCGGGCCCTTCAGCGCCACCACCGCGTTGTGCTTCACGGCCATGGCGAGCGCCAGCGCCGGCGCGTCGGCCTTCACGTCGTCCTTGCTCTGGCCGCTCAGGTGCGCCATCTCGCCCGCATGCGGCGTCAGCAGCACCGGCTGGTCAAAACGCGGCGTCTGCAGCACCACGTCCATGGCCAGCGCATCCAGCACCACCGGAATGCCGGCCAGCTGGCGCAGCAGGCGTTCGACAAAATCGCAGCTGGCTTCGCTGTCCAGCAGGCCGGGCCCGGCCAGCACGGCGGAGCAGCGCTGCGCGCACGGCGCGAGCTGTTCGACGCCGGAGGCCAGCAGGCCGCCCGCCGGGCTTTCCGGCAGCCCGATGACGCGGGCTTCGGGCATCAGCAGCGCCAGGCCGGGCGCGACGCTTTGGGCGGTGGCAATGGTGAGCTTGCCCGCGCCGGCGCGCAGCGCCGCCGTGGCCGACAGCAGGGCGGCGCCCGGAATCTCGCGGCTGCCGGCCACCACCAGCACCTGGCCCCGGTCTTCCTTGTCCGAGCCGTCGCCGGGCTGCGGCAGCGGCCAGTCGCGCAGTGCCAGTCGGTCAAGGGTCTGCATGGTGGGCTCCAGAAGGGGTTGACGCGGAAGGGGCAGGCATTTCAGGGGCTGGGCGCGACCGGCGCATCGGGCTCGGAGGTCACCGGCGTGCCTTCCTCCAGCAGCGGCGCCAGGAAGTTGACCAGGTCCACCACATGCCGGGGCTGGTCGTTGCCGTCGTCCTCGCCCACGGTCCGGTACGAGGTCACGCTGCAGTTGGGAATGTCGCCCAGCCGGTCGATGCCCAGGATGGTGGCCTCGTCCATCTGCTCGATCAGGTAGCGCATGCAGTTCACGATCACCTGGTGCGCCACGACCAGCACCCGCTGGCCGGCATATTCGCGCGTCGTCATTTCCAGCAGGCTGCGCAGCCGCAGGATCACGTCGCACCAGCTTTCGCCGCCCGGGGGGCGAAAGTAGAACTTGCCCACATGGCCGCGCTGCTCGCTCAGTTCCGGGTATTTTTCGGTGATGCCCAGGTGCGTGAGGCGGTCCAGGATGCCGAACTCCTTTTCCCGCAGGCGTTCGTCCATGCGCAGCTTCACGGCCTGCGTGATGCCGCCGCTCTCCAGCAACAGCTGCGCCGTTTCCCGCGCCCTGACATACGGCGAGCACAGCAGCACCTGGGGCCGCTCCTGCAGCGGCAGGCTGCCGAACCAGTGGCCCAGGCTTTGCGACTGGCGCCGGCCCAGGTCGGACAGCGGCACGTCGATGTCGCGCGTCGGGATGTCGATGACATGCAGGCCGTTGGCCTCGGCCGCATCGCGCGCCACATTGCCGGCGCTCTGACCGTGGCGCACGACCCACAGGATTTGCGGCAGCGTGGGCGTCATGGGGTCTGCCTTCCAGCCTTGCACGCCGAGGCCGTGGTGTGGATGCGCAATGAAATCATGCAGGCAAGATAACCAGCTTTTCTTCAGCTGGCTGTCAGACGGCGGTGCGACCGGTGTAGGAGGGCGCTGAAAGGCCGGCGCGACCTCCGTTCGACTGCTTCGGCAGTGCCTCGTTTAATCCTTAGAATCCTACGAATGAGAATTGTTCAGGTGTTGCGCGGTTTTTGATTCGCGCACTGGCCGGATATGTGAAAAGTCGCAAGACTCGTTTTTTAAGGTGCCCTGGCCGTGCCAACTGGACCGGTGCCGTCGTGTTGGATTAGCATGCGCTTGTGTAACGTTATTGCCTTCATTAAAAAAATCAAATTTTGGCTCCAAAATCAAAAGCATTCCCCGGCTTTTTGAGGGACGGCGGCACGGCGGGCGCCTTGATGCGCAGCCACGACTGGACCACTTCGCGGCTGGGCCTTCCCGCGTCCTGGCCGCAAGCGCTCCAGACCGTGGCCGGTCTCATGCTGCGTTCCACAACGCCGGTGTTCGTGGCCTGGGGGCCTGAGCTGTGCCTGCTCCACAACGACGCCTTCCTGAAAATCCTGGAGCCAGGGCATCCGGCGGCGCTGGGCCGGCCCCTGTACGAGGTGTGGCCCGAAATGCGCTCCGGCATCGAGCCGCTGGCCAGCCAGGCGCTGGCTGGCGAGTGCGCCTGTCAGGAACGCGCGCCTTTGCTTCTGCGCGGCAAGGGGGCGGACGGGCAGCAGGCCTGGCTCAGCTTTTCGCATGCGCCCGTCGATGGCCCGGACGGCGCGGTGGCCGGCCTGTACTGCGCGCTGGCGCCAACCGTCGCCAAGGTTCAGCCAGAGCCCCCCGGGCGGACCGAAACGCAGTGGCTCTACAGCATGTTTGAACAGGCCCCCAGCTTCATGGCGGTGGTGCGCGAACCCGGCCATGTGTATGAGCTGGCCAACAGTGCCTACCTGCGGCTGGTCGGGCGTGACGAGGTGGTCGGCAAGGCCTTCGGTGAGATCGGCCGCAAGGTGGAAGGCCAGGACTATGGGGCGCTGCTCGATGAGGTCTATGCCACCGGCAGGCCCTTCATCGGCAACCGGATGCCGGTGATTTTTTCGCAGCATGCCAACGGCCGGCCGGAGCAGCGTTTCGTCGATTTCATTTTTCAGCCCATCACCGGTCCCGAAGGCGCCGTCAACGGCGTTTTCATCGAGGGCAACGACGTCACCGAGCATGCCCGCGCCGACGACCAGCTGCGCGAAGCCGTCCTCATGTACCGCACGATCGCCAATGCCATACCGCAGATCGTCTGGGGCACGACGCCCGGCGGCAGCCTGGACTACTGCAACCGGCAATGGTTTGACTACACCGGCGTGGCGCAGGGCGCCATCGATGGCAAGGCATGGTTGGAGCTGATTCATTCCGAAGACCGGGCGCTGGTGATGAAAAAATGGCACCACTGCCTGGCCAGCGGCGAGTTCTACGAGATCGAGCACCGCCTGCGCCACCATTCCGGCCAGTACCGCTGGGTTCTGGGCCGTGCCCGGCCGGTGCGCGATGCGCAGGGAACCATCGTCCGCTGGATCGGGACCTGCACCGACATACACGACCAGAAACTCGCGCAGCAGGGCCTGCAGCATGCGGACCGGCTCAAGGACGAGTTCCTGGCCATGCTGGCCCATGAACTCAGGAACCCGCTGGCGCCGATCGCCACCGCCGCCGACCTGCTGTCCAGGGGCACGCTGGAGGAAGCCGTGGTGCTGCAGCTGAGCGAGGTGATCTCGCGCCAGGCCCGGCACATGACGCGCCTGATCGACGACCTGCTGGACGTGTCCCGCGTCACCCGGGGCCAGGTGACGCTGGACCGCCAGCCGGTGGACCTGAAAATCATTGCCACCGAGGCGCTGGAGCAGATCCGCCCGCTGCTGGAGGCCAAGGCGCACCATCTGGACATCCAGCTGTCGCCCGAACGCACCCAGGTGATGGGCGACAGGCTGCGGCTGGTCCAGGTGCTGGTCAACGTGCTCGGCAACGCCATCCGGTACACGCCCAACGGCGGCCGGATCGACCTGCAGATGCTGGCGGACGACGGCCACCTGACATTGCGCGTGCGCGACAACGGCATCGGCATGTCCAGCGAACTGCAGGACGTCGCCTTCGAGCTGTTCACCCAGGGCGAAAGAAGCTCCGACCGCTCCCAGGGCGGGCTGGGCATCGGCCTGGCGCTGGTCCGCAGCCTGGTGCAACTCCATGGCGGTACCGTCAGGGTGCAAAGCGAAGGAATGGGCATGGGCAGCGAGGTGACGGTGGTCCTGCCGCGCCTGACGCAGGGCGACGACCCGCGCCGCTTTGACGCGGGCGATGCGGCCTCAGGCGCGCCAGGCAATTCGCTGCGCATCCTGGTGGTCGATGACAACGTCGATGCGGCGCGCCTGCTGGGCATGTTCATCGAACTGCTCGGGCATGAAGTGTTCGTGCAGTTCCATCCCCTTGATGCGATCGAATGCGCGCGCCGGGTGTTGCCGCACCTGTGCCTGCTCGACATCGGCCTGCCCGACATGGACGGCTACACGCTGGCGCGCCAGCTGCGGCTGATTCCGGGCATGCAGGCGGCGGTCATGGCGGCGGTGACCGGCTACAGCCAGCCCCGGGACAAGCAGGCCGCCTTCGCGGCAGGCTTCAACTTTCACTTTGCCAAACCCATCGACTCAAGCCAGCTGGAGGCATGGCTGGGGCAGGTGGCCGAGCAGGCCAGGCACCGGGAGCAGCCGGTCACCATGCCGGCGTGAGCCGGCCGGGCCTGCGGCTTGGCGTCCCGGCTTTTCAGACCGTTCAGGCTGCGGCGCGCGGCCTGCGGTTGACCAGCATGATGCCTGCGGCCACCGTGGCCAGGGCCGCCAGCAGGCCGGGCGTGACCGCCTCGCCCAGCCACAAGGCGCCGAACAGCAGCGCGAACAGCGGCGTGAAAAACACAAAGGTCGAAATCTGGGTGGCCGGGTAGCGGCCCAGCATCCACATCCAGGCCAGGTAGCTGACGAAGGCGCCCACCAGCGTCTGCAAGGCCAGCGAGGTGATGACGAACGGGCTGAGGTTGAAGCTCCAGGCTTCGCCCAGCGCCAGCGATAGCACGGGCAAGGTGCACGCGCTCACCGCCACCTGGTAGAACAACAACTTCTCGGGCGACAGGCGCACCAGCGACGTGGGACGGATGGCAACAGTGGTCAGCCCCCAGAACAGCGCGCCGGCCATGCAGATCAGATCGCCCACCCAGGTGCTGCGTCCGCCGGTGGCGCTGAACCCTTCGCGCAATGCAAAGGCCACCGCGACGAACGCGCAGGCCAGGCCCAGCCACTGCACGGGTTTCAGCTTCTCGCTCGGCACGCGCAAGGGCAGCAGCAGTGCGACCCAGAACGGCGAGGTGTAGAGAAACACCGTCGAACGCGAAGCCGTGGTGTGTTGCAGCCCGATGTAGATGCAGGCGAACTCGGCGGCGAATAGTCCGCCGGCCAGCAGGCCGGGCAACAACGAACCATCACACTCGAACAGTGCGATGCGCCGCCACGCGCACCACAGCATCAGCACGCCCGTTGCCGCGACAAAGCGCACCGACGCCTGGAAGACACCCGGCATCTCGGGCAGCGTGGCCTTGACCAGCACTTGCTGGAAACCCCAGAACAGGCAGCAGCCCAGCAGCATGGACACGGCCAGCGCGTCCAGGTGGTTCTTGCGTACGAGCATCAATGAAGGAACACACCCATCACAACGGATGCTCGGTATAGAACCGCCCGCCGTGATAGAGCAGCGGCGAGGCCCCGGCGCGCTGCGTGCAGTGCTCGACCTCGCCGACGAAGATCACGTGGTCGCCTTCCTGGTAGCGGCTGCGGTTGAAGCACTCGAACACCGCGGCCGCACCATCCAGCAGCGGCGCGCCCGCCACGCCTTCGGAGTAGGAAACGCCCTTGAAGCGCTCCTTCCCCTTGGCGGCAAAGCGCTCTGCCAGTTCCTTCTGGTCCGCCGCCAGGATATTGATCGCGTAGTGAGAGCCAGCACTCAAAGCCGCCA
>JAQGMN010000336.1 GCA_028292345.1 Polaromonas sp.
GCGCACGTCAATAACCTTCAGCGTGAAGCGCAGCGCCTTGCCCGCCAGCGGATGGTTGGCGTCCAGGATCACGGTGTCGCCCTTGATCTTGGCCACGTTGAAGACCTGCTTGCGGCCGTCGCTGCCCTGGCCTTCGAGCTGGCCGCCCACCTTCACGCCCGGCGGGAACTGGCTGCGCGGAATGGTGCGCACCAGGTCTTCGTCGCGCAGGCCGAAAGCATCTTCGGCGGCCAGCGCCAGCGTGGTCTGGAAGCCCGCTTCCCGGCCTTCGAGCGCTTCCTCGATCTTGGGCAGCGTGTTGCCGTAGCCGCCGTGCAGGTAGACCATCGGCTCCTTGCTGTCCTCGATCAGCTTGCCCTGGGCATCGGCGACCTTGAAGCGCAGGGTGACGGCGGTGTTCTTTTCAATTTTCATGGACAAGTTTTTTCTGCAAAGGGGGCTGTGCCGGTTGCGCCATCAGCCCGTTTCGGGGAAATGATCTTAGCAACGATAGGCCCTGCCCGTGCGGCGACCGGCGCCATCGCGCAGGCACCCGGGAATCCGGACTACAGCGGCAAGGCACTGCGTTCGCCAGAATTGGAATGTTTCGATAATCCAAGCCTGTGTTTGCATGCCCGACCCGACCCCATGAACACCCTGACCACGAATCCGCCCGCCGTTGAAACGATCGAACTGCTGTCCGGCGCTGAAAGCCCCAGGCCGCTGTTCGTGCTGCTGCACGACGCCGGGGGCACCGGGGTGGACATGCTGGAACTGGGCAACCGGCTGGGCGACGCGTTTGCCGAGGCGGCGGTGCTGGTTCCCGAAGGCCTGACCCTGCCTTCGGCCGATGCGCCGGTCGATGCCGATGCGCTGGCGCAGGCCGTCGGGGCGCTGGCCGGTTTTTTGCGCGCGCAGCAGCAGCGTTTCAACGTGCTGCAATCCGACACCGCGCTGTTCGGCTTTGGCGCCGGCGCCAGCCTGGCGCTGGCCCTGAGCGATGCGCACGACGGCCTGGCCGGCCGGGTGCTGGCCTTTGGCGGTTGCTATGCCGCCTGGCCGGACAGGGCGCCGGCGCTCACCACGCTGCATTTCCTGCACGGGCACCGGGACGCGGTCGTGCCGGTGGCGCGCGTTCGCCATGATTTTGCGCATTTGATGGAACTGGGCGCCGACGCCACGCTGGACGTGGCCAGCACGCTGGGGCATGAACTGCATCCGGCGCTGATGGACCAGGCGGTCACGCGGCTGCAGACCTGCGTGCCGCTTCGCTTCTGGAAGGCGCTGTAGTCCGCATGGCCAGCGCCGGCCGCCCTGTTTTGAGATGAAAAATGCCTTTTGCGCTTTGCCCATCAGCGCAATCAGCTATCAATAAAGAAGCGCCAGGGCTTTGAAATTCAGGCGCAGGCCTGGACCGCCTTGCCCACGAGCTGTGGCTTGAGGGCCTCCAGCTGCGCCCGCATGGCCGCATCGGCCGCCGGCAGCCTGAGCCACAGGCTGGGCAGCTCGGGCCGCTCCAGCATCACCCGGGCGCTGCGGATGCCGCGCTGGTTCATCTCGGCCAGCGCCTTTTCGGCCTCGTCCCGCGATGCGAAACTGCCCAGCGACAGGCCGGGATTGAGCTTGGGGCTGACCGGCGGCTCGAAGGCCAGGCCGAGCTGCTGCAGCTTGGCGCGCTTGCGGTTCATGGCTTCCCTGCTGATGTACTTGCCCATGTAGATGATCCAGCGCACCGAGTCGCCGCTGCTTTCGAACGACCAGCTGCCCTCAGGCAGGCTGGTCTGCAGGCGAGGCCGCAACGCGCGCGCCTGCAGCTCGGTGAAGACGCCGGCCTGCAGGCATTGCGCACCGGCCGCCAGCGCCGGCGCGGGCGGCGTGTGCACGGGCGCAGGCACAGGCACAGGCCGCTGGACGGCGGCGGGCGCGACCAGCTGCATCGCTTCGGGCCGGATCTGCTGCGCCAGCCGTTCGGGTTCGGACTGCCGGGCAGGCGCCAGGCCATAGGCCGCCAGCAGGCCCTGGCCCCAGGCGAAGTACGCCGCATTGGCCAGCAGCAAGGCCAGCGCCAGCGCCCTCAGCACGGGCGCGCCTCCCGGGCAGGCGGCGGGCTGGCGGGGCGCACGCTGACCTCCGAACTGGTGACTTCCGCCATGCCGGCGGCCGTATGCACCAGCAGGGCGCCGCCCTCGGTCACGCCGTGGGCCGTCCCCTGGGTGCCGTCCGACAACTGCACGGCGCGGCCGGCCAGCACGTCGCGCGCCGCAAACCGCGCCTGGAACGGCGCAAAGCCGAACTGCTCGAAAGACTGGACTGCCTGCACCAGCGCCGGAACGATGCGCAGCAGCGCTTCGGGCGCGTCGAGGCTGGCGTCCAGCTCCTGCAGGCAGCCGGGCGCCACGGGCAGGGTAGCCGCCGTGGCCGGAGCGGTTTCGGCTGCGGCGTCGAGCACCACTGGATGTATGTTGATGCCCACGCCGATCACCACATGGCGCAGCCCGCCCCAGCTGGCCGTCTCGACCAGGATGCCGCCCAGCTTGCGTTCGCCGCCTGGCGTGGACAGCCACAGGTCGTTGGGCCATTTCAGGCCGATGCGCGGCCTGGCGGCATGGCGCGCCTGGCCGGTCTCTAGCGGGTCCAGGCTTTCGGCCACGCTGATGCCGACCGCCAGCGACAGGCCCGACCAGTCCGCCGGCGCCAGGGGCAGGCCGAGCGAGAACATCAGGCTGCCTGCGCGCCGGCCTTGCCAGCTGCGGCCCAGCCGTCCGCGCCCGGCGGTCTGCTGCTCGGCCACCAGCAGCAGCGGCTCGGTCTGCGGCGGGCGGCCGGGCGCGCCCTTGAAGCGGCGCATCAGCTCGCTGTTGGTCGAATCGATCTCGGGCAAAACCTCGCCCGTGAAGCCGGGCAGGCCGGGCGCCACGGCCTCCCAGATGGCTTCGGCGGGCCAGCGGATCGGCGGCGGGGAATGCAAGAGCGAGGTCATGGGCGGGCGGCAGGAAAGGTGAAGGAAGGGGAAAAGGTTGGTGCCGGCCACGCAGGCTCAACCTTCGGCGCTTTTGCCCGGATTTTTTCGCGCCTTGGGCGCCAGCAGCGTGCCCCGGCAGTTGCCGGCGCCGCACCAGCAGGGGTAGTCGGCCAGCAGCTTTTTCGTGTACCTGGCGTCGATCACCAGGCCGTAGTCGTAGAACAGCTCCTCGCCGGCCGCGATGTTGCGCAGCGCCTTGATGAAGACACGCCCGCTGGCTTCGTCGGCCTCGCAGTTCGGCTGGCAGCTGTGGTTGATCCAGCGCGACGAGTTGCCGCCGACCTTGGCGTCGATCACGCGGCCGTCGTCGATGTGGAAGTAAAACGTGTGGTTCGGCTGCGCCGGGTCGTGCGGATGGCGGCGCAGCGCTTCGGGCCAGCTGATGACCTCGCCGACGTATTCGATCAGCTTTTCGCCTTCGGCCAGGTCCTGCACCGCAAACACGCCCTTGCCATGAACGCCCGAGCGGCGGGTCTGGATGCGCCGGCTGCTGCCAGCCACCGGTGTTGCAGGGTAAGCGGAAGCCTGTTTTTTGGGCACGGCGGTTTTTTGGTATGGTTAATTCATGTGTGTGCGTGCGCACCGGCGCGCGTACATGCGCGAGAAAGCGATATTGTAGTGACGGGCCTTGGGCCCGGCTGACAACCGCTTTTCTGGCACCTGCAATGAAATTGCGCCGCATTGGCGCCAGGCGGGGAACGACTTCCCGCCGTTGGAAAAAGTCAAAAGAAGTATTTATGAAAACACTGGTAATTGCCGAAAAACCTTCGGTGGCGCAAGACATCGTGCGCGCCCTCACGCCCACGGCAGGCAAGTTCGACAAGCACGATGAATACTTTGAAAACGAGGACTGGGTCATCACGTCGGCGGTCGGCCACCTGGTCGAGATCCAGGCGCCCGAGGAATTCGATGTGAAGCGCGGCAAATGGAGCTTTGCCAACCTGCCGGTGATTCCGCCGTACTTCGACCTCAAACCGATGGACAAGACCAAAACACGGCTCAACGCCATCGTCAAGCTGACCAAGCGCAAGGACGTGGGCGCGCTGGTCAATGCCTGCGACGCGGGCCGGGAAGGCGAACTGATCTTCCGGCTGATCCAGCAGTATGCCAAGAGCAAACACCCGATCAAGCGGCTATGGCTGCAGTCGATGACGCCCGCCGCCATCCGCGACGGCTTTGCCGCGCTGCGCACGGACGCGCAGATGCTGCCGCTGGCCGACGCGGCGCGCTGCCGCTCCGAGGCCGACTGGCTGGTCGGCATCAACGGCACGCGCGCCATGACGGCGTTCAATTCGCGCGATGGTGGTTTCTTTTTGACCACCGTCGGCCGGGTGCAGACGCCCACGCTGTCGGTGGTCGTCGAGCGCGAAGAAAAAATTCGCAAGTTCGTTTCCAGGGACTATTGGGAAATCCACGCGCTGTTTTCAGCCGAGGCCGGCGAATACCCCGGCAAGTGGTTCGACCCAAAGTTCAAGCGCGCCGCCGCCAATGCGGCCAACGGCGAAGGCGCCGAGCCCGACCCGGAACTGAAATCAGACCGGCTCTGGAACGAGCGCGACGCCAGGGCCATTGCCGACGCGGTGCGCGGCCAGACCGCCACCGTGACCGAGGAATCCAAGCCCACCAGCCAGGCCGCCGGCCTGCTGTTCGATTTGACATCGCTGCAGCGCGAAGCCAACGGCAAGTTCGGCTTCTCCGCCAAGACCACGCTGTCGATCGCCCAGAGCCTGTACGAGCGGCACAAGGCGCTGACCTATCCGCGAACCGACTCGCGCGCGCTGCCCGAGGACTATGTGCCGGTGGTCAAGCAGACCTTTGAAATGCTGGCCAACAGCGGCATGAAGCACCTGGCGCCGCATGCGGCCACGGCGATCAAGGGGAACTACGTCAAGCCGACCAAGCGCATTTTCGACAATGCCAAGGTCAGCGACCACTTCGCCATCATCCCGACGCTGCAGGCGCCCAGCGGCCTGTCCGACGCCGAGCAAAAGCTCTATGACCTGGTGGTGCGCCGCTTCATGGCGGTGTTCTTCCCCAGCGCCGAGTATTTGGTGACGACGCGCATTTCCGTCTCGGTCGGCCACAGCTTCAAGACCGAGGGCAAGGTGCTGGTCAAGCCGGGCTGGCTCGCCATCTACGGCAAGGAAGCCGCCGACGAGGTGGCGGACGCCAAGGAAGGCGACAAGGGCCAGAGCCTGGTGCCGGTCAAGCCCGGCGAGCGCGTCGGCGTCGAAGCGGCCGATGTGAA
>JAQGMN010000359.1 GCA_028292345.1 Polaromonas sp.
CCGCCGGCCGCCTCGCGCCGCTTGAGGATTTCCTGCCAGGAGTCGGTCAGGCGCACGATCATGCCGCGCACCGGCAGGCCGTCAAAGATGAATTTATGGAGTTCTGACATATTGTTAGCCCCCACGCTCTGCGCTTCGCGTCATCGCTGCCCCCCGTGGGGGCGCTGCGCCTGCGGCCCGGCAAAGCCGGTTCCGCGGCCCTTGCTGGCGGGTGCGTGTTCTTGGGTTGGTTGAATGGTGGATAGGTTACGGGTGCCGTTCAGGCAAGTTTCTTGAGCCCGGCTTTGTAGCGCCGGGCATTGTCCATATAGTGCTGCGCGCTCATTTTTAAACCCTCGATCTGCATGTCGGTCAATTGCCGCACCGCCTTGGCCGGGCTGCCGAGGATCATGCAGCCGTCCGGGAACTCCTTGCCCTCGGTGACCAGCGCGCCGGCGCCGACCAGGCAGTTTTTGCCGATCTTCGCGCCGTTGAGCACCACCGCCTGGATGCCGATGAGCGAGCCGTCACCAATCGTGCAGCCGTGCAGCATGACCTGGTGGCCGACGGTGACGTTCTCGCCGATGACCAGCGGCATGCCTTCGTCGGCATGCAGCACGCTGCCATCCTGGATGTTGGAGCCCTTGCCGACCGTGATGGTGGCGGTGTCGCCCCGGGCCACCACGCCGAACCAGACGCTGCTGCCCTCGCCCAGCGTCACATCGCCCATGACCTGCGCGCTGTCGGCCACCCAGGCCGAGGCATGGATGGAGGGTTGCAGATCGTCCAGCTGGTAAATGGCCATGGGGTTCCTTGAGGATGCGGTGGTGAAAACGGCTTTCGATTGTAGGCAGGCGCCGGGCGGCATGCGGGAACCGGGTTTCTGCCGCCATGCCGCATCAACGACAATCCCGCAATGACCGCCATGCCACCCGCGCCCGAACTGCGCCAGCTCGCCCTGCAGGCCCTCCTGGAGCCTGATGCACAACTAAAAGTGCTTCTCACGCAATCACTGCATGCACAAGCAGCTACTATTTTCATAGCAACCAATCAGCAAATCATGTCGCCTGCCGGCGTTCCGGGTTGCCCGGTGCGGCCGGAATTGCGCACCCATCTGGACATGCCCCGGCGCTCGCCCTTCACCGCCGACGGGCTGGCCGCCCTGCTGCATGCGGTGACGCACATCGAGTTCAATGCGATCAACCTGGCGCTCGATGCGGTCTGGCGCTTTGCCGGCATGCCGCGCGCCTATTACCTCGACTGGCTCCAGGTGGCCGCCGAAGAGGCCGAGCACTTCAGCCTGTTGCGCGGCCACCTGCAGACCCTGGGCTGCGACTACGGCGATTTCGCGGCGCACACCGGCCTGTGGGACATGACGAAGAAAACCGAGGGCGATGTGCTGGCGCGCATGGCGCTGGTGCCGCGCACGCTGGAAGCGCGCGGGCTGGACGCCACGCCGCCGATGCAGGCCAAGCTGCGCAAGGTCGGCACGCCGCAGGCCCTGCGCGCCGTCAGCATCCTGGACATCATCCTGCGCGATGAAATCGGGCATGTGGCCATCGGCAACCACTGGTACCGCGCCCTGTGCGCCCAGCGCGGGCTGGAGCCGGTCGCCACCTATGCGCTGCTGGCCGCGCAATACGGCGCGCCCCGCCTGAAAGGGCCGCTGAACCTGCAGGCCCGGCGCCAGGCGGGCTTCAGCGATGCCGAACTGGACGCGATGGACATCGGCGCCTGAGCTTGCCCGGCCATAGTCCAAACGGCTCAACCGCCTTGTTGCACAGCTGGACAGGACGGCGATATATTCAAACTGCCGGCAGGAATCCATGGGGCGACTGAAAACAGGAGACTCGCGATGATGATGAAGCAGATGATGCAAAAGGCCAAATCCAGGTTTTTTGAACCCGATGAAGTCAGCAGACCCGCGGCCCTTCGCATTGCCAGCCCGATTGACAGGGGCTTTTCGAACCGGCCGGTCATGCTGAACCGGCTGAGCGCCGAGCAGCAACGCATCCAGCTGCTCGAAACCCAGGTACAGCAGCTGCGCGCCGATGTCGCCCGTTGGAAAAATTCCTCGCTGGGCTTTGCGCACGAAATGCGCGACCTGCTGAACGACTGATACGATGGTCCGGCAGCCTTGGCCCAGGCCGGGTCCCTGGACATTTCAGGTGATGGCAGACCGCCTGGGGGCGCGCTAGACTTTTTGGAACACCAAGGAGTCGCTCATGTCCCAGTCCCTGGTTTCCGGTCGTTTGTCCGCCCTCTCCGGCCTGCCCGAAGAGATTGCGGTGCGCCTGCCGCAGGGCCAGCAACTCGGGGCAGCGGATGCGCCGGTCAGGCTGTCGCTGTCACGCTGGTCCAGCATTGCGCGCCTCAAGGCCGGCAAGATCGGCGCGCTGGCCGAAGAGTATGTCGAGGGCAAGCTGCAGTTCGAAGGCGCCATGCGCGATGTGATGGGCGCCATGCTCAAGCTCCTGCCCGAAAAACCGGTGGAAAGCGACACCGGCTGGTGGTCGCGCCTGGTGACCCGCGCACGTTCTGCATCGACCCACACGCGCGCCAGGGACTCGGCGCAGATACAGTTCCACTACGATGTTTCAGATGCTTTCTATGGGCTGTGGCTGGACCCGCGTCGCGTTTATTCCTGCGCCTATTACCGTGATAAAAGCATGACGCTGGCGCAGGCACAGGAAGCCAAGCTCGACCATATCTGCCGCAAGCTGATGCTCCGGCCGGGCGAGCGTTTCCTGGACATCGGCGCCGGCTGGGGCGCCCTGCTGCTGTGGGCCGCCGAGCATTACGGCGTCGATGCGACCGGCATCACCCTGTCGGAAAACCAGCATGCGCATGTGCGCCAGCTGATCGCGGGCAAGGGCCTGGAGCGCCGAGTGCGCATTGAACTGCGCGACTACCGCGACCTGCCGGAAGCACGGCCGTTCGACAAGATATCGTCGGTCGGCATGTTCGAGCATGTCGGCCAGGCCAACATGGACGCTTATTTCCAAAAGATCATGCGGCTGCTGGCGCCGGGCGGGCTGGTGATGAACCACGGCATCACCGCAGGCGACCTGCAGCACCGGCAGATGGGCGCCGGCATGGGCGACTTCATCGGCAAATATATTTTCCCCGGCGGCGAACTGCTGCATGTCAGCGCCGTGCTGGGCCATCTGGCCGCTTCGGGCCTGGAAATGGTCGACACCGAGAACCTGCGGCCCCACTACGGCCGCACGCTGTGGGACTGGTCCGATGCGCTGGAAGCGCACCTGGACGAAGCGCGCCAGGCGCTGGAAACCGAAACCAGCGCCGATCGCGCCGAAAAGATACTGCGCGCCTACCGCCTCTACCTGGCGGGCAGCGCCATGAGCTTCGAGCAGGGCTGGATTGCGCTGCACCAG
>JAQGMN010000112.1 GCA_028292345.1 Polaromonas sp.
ACTTTTTCAATGCCCGCAATCGCCGCCGTGCGCGCCATGCCGACGATGCCGCCGGCCGGGCCGCTCAAAATCGCGTCCTTGCCCTGGAACGCATGGGCGTCGGCCAGCCCGCCCGACGACTGCATGAAGAACAGCTTCACGCCCGGCATTTCGCCGGCGACCTGCTCCACATAGCGGCGCAGGATGGGCGACAGGTAGGCATCGACCACGGTGGTGTCGCCCCGGCTGACGAACTTCATCATTGGGCTGGTCTCGTGCGACGTGCTGATCTGGCTGAAGCCCACTTCCTCGGCGATGCGCCGGGCGGCCTTTTCATGGCCGGTGAAGCGGTAGCCGTGCATGAAGACAATCGCAACGCTTCTCAGCCCTTGCCGGTATTGCGCAATCAGCTCCTGTTTCAATAGCGCATCATTGAGCGGCCGCAGCACCTCGCCGTGCGCGCCGATGCGCTCGTCGGCCTCGACCACGGCGCTGTAGAGCAGCTCGGGCAGCACGATGCGGCGGTCGAACAGCCGGGGCCGATTCTGGTAGGCGATGCGCAGCGCATCCCGAAAGCCGCGCGTGGTGACCAGCAGCGTCGGCTCGCCCTTGCGTTCGAGCAGCGCATTGGTGGCCACGGTGGTGCCCATCTTCACGCACTCGACCACGTCGGCGCTGACCGGCTCGCCGGGCGCCAGGCCCAGCAGGTGGCGAATGCCGGCCACCGCCGCGTCGCGGTACTGCTCGGGGTTTTCGCTCAGCAGCTTGTGCGTGACCAGCGATCCATCGGGCCGGCGGCCGACCACGTCGGTGAAGGTGCCGCCCCGGTCGATCCAGAACTGCCAGCGTCGGGTGCCATTTTTTTCCATGATGAGCCCAGAAGGTAAAAAGGGTAAAGCGTTAAAGGCTGGCCGCCGAGCGCGCCGCCTGGTCGTAGATTCCCGAGAGCAGGCGCAACAAGCGGGCCAGCTCGCCGATGTCGCGGTTCAGCCCGTCATTGGTGTTGAGCGCGTCGATCAGGCAGGACTCGCGGATCTCGCGGTAGCGGACCACAAACTCAAGCCCCGCATCGGTGCAGGCATAGGTCACGTCCTTGCCGCTTTTGCTGGAGACCACCACGCCCAGGCTCTGCAGCTTCTTGAGCGAGTAGTTGATCAGGTGCGTGTCCTCGACATTCATGATGAAGCAAATGTCGGCCAGCCGCTTGTTGCGGGCGCGGTGGGTGACATGGTGCAGCACCAGGACGTCGAGCGGCATCAGGTCCTTGAGCCCGGCTGCACTCATGCAGTGCACGATCCAGCGGTGAAACGAATTGCCGGCCACGATCAGCCCAAACTCGAACTCGCTCATTTCGGCGCTCCTGGGCGACACCAGGTGGGAAGACGAAACAATCGGTTGCGGCGCAGGCGCCTGAACAGGCTGCGCGGCAGCGGCGGACTTCTTGGCCATCAGGAAACTCCAGGTTGGCATCTTTGTTGCATGGATAAATTGTAGGCAGTTAATTACCGATTTATCAACAGTTTGTTGACATTTAGGGAAAGCACTGAGCAAAAATTTTTCCCTTGCGATTTATATTCACCCACCGGCTTTGCCACCCGGGCTGAAGTCTTCCGAATGCCGACACGCCTGAAAATCTTGATTTTTCTTAAAACGACTTCTTTGTTCACCCAAGCATTCCTGCACCACCCCGACACGATTTGATGACTGACAGCCTGCTCCTGGACCTGACCCTGCCGCGCACCCTTGACCGCTGGGTCAGCGATTTTGCGCACACCCCATGGCGCACCGCCCGGGTCGAAGGCTGGCTGTTTGAAGGCGCGCCGGCCCGCCGCGCCGCCGAGCAGCGTCTGGCTTCGGCCGGTATTCAGGCGACGCTGCGGAGCAGCTACAAGCCGCTGCTGCATTACTTTCTGGAGGAGGTCGATTGCGCCGACCTGGCTGCGGCCACCGTGACCTATCCGGTGCATCCGAACGCATCGCCGCGCCGCTTTCTGCTCGAAGCCTATCCATTGGCCGGACTGCTGCCCGGCTGCACGCTGCGGTTTGAACCGGGCACGGCCGACCTGAATTACCAAGTGGCGCTGACGCTGAAGGACGGCCGGCAGGTCAGCGCCCGCGTGTTCGCGCCCAACCGCATCCACACAGACCCGCTGGGTGAAACCCTGCTTTCGCCGACCGGCTGGCTCAGGACGACAAGCCCATCGGAGCCGCTGGCCCACAGCGACGCAGCCTTCGAGACCGACTACGAACTGGTGTTCGCCCGTGTCCTGCAGACCGCCAGCGAACATCCCTGGCCGGCGCAGGAACCCTATTTCGAACGGCTGGACATCCGCGTGGACATGCCGGGCATCGAGCAGGCGCTGGCGGTCGGCCACGAATGCATCAGCACGCCTGAAGCGCTGCATGAAGACATTTATTTCTCGCTGCTTGAAGTCTTTCAGCGCCGCTCGGGCCGCGCCGCGCACGACAGGCGCTTGCAGCCCGGCCAGATCGTGCCGGATGTGCGCAGCAGCCACGCGTCGCCACGCCTGCGCATCGGCCTGAGCCGCTTCGATGCCAGTGCGGCGGGCCGGCAAGCCGGCCCGGACGTTTCATATCAGCCGCTCGAACAGCTGGGCACGGCGCCCCACGCCGACCGCATCGCCGCTGAAATGCAGGGCCTGGGCGGCCGGCGCTTTGGCGCGCGGTCGCGCCAGGGAAGGCCGGTTCATGGCCTGTACCAGGCCGGACCCGGCGCGGCGGTGCTCATCAGCGCAGGCCAGCATGCCAACGAAACCTCCGGCGTGGTGGGCGCGCTGCGGGCCGCCCAGGCCCTGCAGGCGGCGGAACGCGCCGGCGGCAAGGCCCACTTTGCCTTGATCGCGCTGGAAAATCCCGACGGCTATGCGCTGCACGGCGAACTGTGCCTGCAGCACCCGCGCCACATGCACCATGCCGCCCGCTACAGCGCACTGGGCGACGACATCGAATACCGCGAACAGCCGCCGCTCTACGAGCGCGAGGCCCGGGAGCAGGCGCTGGCCCTGTCGGGCGCCCGGCTGCACATCAACCTGCACGGCTACCCGGCCCACGAATGGACGCGGCCGCTGTCGGGCTACCTGCCGCGCGGTTTTGAACAGTGGACCATCCCCAAGGGCTTTTTCCTGATCCTGCGCCACCACCCGGGCTGGCAAGCCCGGGGACGCGCCTTGCTGGAGCAGGTCTGCGCGGCGCTTGGCCAGGTGGACGGGCTGGCGGCCTACAACGCCCGCCAGATGGCGCTCTACGAATGCCACGCCGGCGAACTCCCGTTTGACGTGATCAACGGCACGGCCTGCCTGCAATCGGAATCCAGCCGCCCCGGCGCACCGCTGACCCTGATCACCGAATTCCCCGACGAAACCGTGCACGGCGAAAATTTCCGCTTTGCCCATACGGTGCAGATGTCCGCCGTGCTGGCCGCTGTGCGGGCATGGCAGGACATCGCCGGCCCGGCCGCATGACAGGGCGCATGCGATGAGCCGCGCACTGAAATCCGGGGTAGTCACCCTGCAACTGGCACGAGATTTGCGCCTACCATTCCCA
>JAQGMN010000450.1 GCA_028292345.1 Polaromonas sp.
TGCTCATCCGTGGGGACGCCATCGTCCTGTCTGCCCAATCCGCCATTGCACCGGGCCTACATGCCGCCAACCTTGGCAGCGGGGCTATTTATGCAAGGGTTGTGCCATGTCTTTTTGACATTCAAAAATATGAGTAAAAAGTGATCTTGCCGCTTGCTGCATAAGCATGGTTAGCTATCAAAAGAGAAGCTAATGGGTGGCTGGTCCAACCCCTTGCATGGTGCATCGGCGCCTTGAAATTGTGCGTTGCACCATGCCGGCAATGGCCGGCGGGGCGGCATCGGAGAACCAGCCGGATTTTCCATGCCGCTTTTGTGCATTCAACCGGCTTGCAAGTGGCCTGCAAGTTTTCCACCCCACAATCAGGCGCTGCAGGTTGGATGCCGCTTGCATTGCCAGTCCATATGGCCCGAAACTCGCATGTGCATGTGCACTGTTCCAAGAGGGAGATCGCTATGACCGCTGTTGCCGACATTCTCAAAACCAAGGGCGACGCCATCGTCCATTCGATCGGGCCGGACGACTCGGTCTTCGATGCCCTGCAGCGCATGGCCGACCACGGCATCGGTGCCTTGCTCGTCATGGAAGGCGAGCGGATTGTCGGCATCGTCACCGAGCGCGACTATGCCCGCAAGATTGCCCTGAAGGGCCGCACCTCGGCGCTGACGCAGGTGCGCGATGTCATGACCACGTCGGTGATGTTCGTCAAGCCCAGCCAGACCAGCGAGGAATGCATGGCGCTGATGACCGACAACCGGCTGCGCCACCTGCCGGTCGTCCAGGACGACAAGCTGATCGGCCTGATTTCCATCGGCGACCTGGTCAAGGACATCATTTCCGAGCAGAAATTCGTCATCGAACAGCTGGAGCACTACATTTCCGGCCAGCGCATCTAGAACACCCTTGGCGGGTGCCAATCAGCCCCCGGGTTAGTGAGCTGTTCCTTGTTGGTGCACCAAAATTGGGCATGCGACTTGCTTGCTGTGGTGCATGGCATTCAACATAGACATCGGTTTCGCAACGCAGGCGGGACGCAAGCCCGGCAATGAGGATTTCTGCGCGGCCATGCTGCCCGATCCGGGCCAGGAAGGCATGGGCTCCGTCGTCGCGATTGCCGATGGCGTGAGCGCCGGCGGCATGGGCCGGGAAGCCGCCCAGACCACCGTGACCAGCCTGGTGCGCGACTACTATGCCACGCCGGAGACCTGGGACACCACCGTGGCGCTGGACCGGATCATCGCCGCCCAAAACGCTTGGCTGGCCAGCATCAACCGGCGCCGCCAGCCGGTCATGGGGCTCACCACGCTGACCGCGCTGGTGCTCTGCGGCCAGTCCTACACGCTGGCGCATGTGGGCGACTCGCGGGCTTACCTGCTGCGCGGCGGCGAGATGCTGCAGCTCACCCACGACCATGTGGTGAACCATCCCGACTTCAAGCACCAGCTGCTGCGTTCGGTGGGCGCCGAAGACCATCTGGTGGTGGACTATTCGCAGGGCGAACTGCTGGTGGGCGACATCTTCGTGCTGGTGACCGACGGGGTGCACGGCGTGCTGCCCGACCGCCGTCTGAAAGCCCTGTCCGGCCTTCAGGCCACCGACAGCGCTGCGGTGGCCAGCCAGAACCTGATCGAGGCCGCCCTGGCCGCCGGCAGCCAGGACAATGTCACCGCCGTGGTGGTGCGGGTGCTGGGCCTGCTCGACGCCAGCCTGCCCGATGTCAACCGCATGGCCCAGGGCCAGCCGATTCCGCCGCGCATTATGAAGGTGGGCGAGGTGATCGACGGCTTCAGCGTGACGGCGCTGGTGGCCGACAGCGGCATCAACCTGCTCTACCAGGTGCGCGATGGCGCCAGCCAGGCGCTGTATGCGCTGAAAACCCTGCACCCGGCCCGGGCGCACGACGCGCAGGAGCGCGCCATGCTGGCGCATGAAGCCTGGCTGGCCACCCGCATGCAGACCGGCCGCGCGGCCGACCACCTGGTGCATCTTCACGAGCGCCTGCCGGGCGGCCGGGAGCGCAGCGCCTTTTACCTGCTGTACGACTGGCACGCCGGCGAAACGCTGCAGCAGCAGCTCGACCGTGGCCAGAAGATCACGGTGCAGCAGGCGCTGGCGGCGGCCACCCAGACCGCCCAGGCCCTGGGCCGGCTGCACCGCCAGTGCGTGATCCACCGCGACATCAAGCCGGCCAACCTGCACCAGGGCAAGGATGGCGTGCTGCGCCTGCTGGACCTGGGCGTGGCGCTGAGCGGGCGCGAACCCGAGGCGATGCGCCGGCTGCATGCCGGCACGCCGAGCTTCATCAACCCGGAGCAGTGGGGCTACAGCGCGGTGGCGGCCGTGGGCCCGGAGGAGCTGCCCGAGCCGCAAAGCGACCTGTTCGCGCTGGGCGTGACGCTGTACCAGCTGCTGACGGCGCGCCTGCCGTATGGCGAGGTGCTGCCCTACCAGTCGGGCCGCTACTACCGCGACCCGCCGGCGCCCAGCCGCATCAACCCCGAGGTGCCGATCTGGCTGGACCACATCGTCCTCAAGGCGGTGGCGCGCGACAAGCGCCGGCGCTTCGAAACCGCCGAGGAGTTGCTGCTGGCGCTGGAGCGCGGCGCGTCTCGGCCGCTGACGGCGCCGCAGCCCACGCCGCTGATCCAGCGCGATCCGACGGCGATCTGGAAAATCGCGCTCGCGGTGTCGGCGCTGCTGAACCTGATGCTGGTGTACTGGCTGCTGTTTTTGCCAAAATAACAGCCAAACAGGAACAAAGCGCAGGCTGCATATGCGCAGGCTGCTATGCTTTCAGGAGCTAAAAATAATTCGGGCTGACAGGGCGCGGGGCCGTCAGTAGGGCATGAACAGGCGCAGCAGCGAGCTGCCGAACACGAACATTCCGCTCATCATGGCCAGGAACAAAAACACCATGAGCAGCACGAAGCGCATCAGGCAGCCGCCCGGGCTTCTGGTGCGCGGCGGGGCTTCGCGCGATTCGTCGATGTCCGGACGCCGCCTGCGCCGTGCCTGCAAGGCGGCCAGCAGCAATTGCTGCAAGCCGGTGACCGGCACTCCGCGTTCTTCGCGCGGGGCGCTGAACTCCTCCTCGGCGCGTGGCCCGGCATCGCGCCGGCCCGTCGGCGCGCCGGCGCCTGGACGCCCGGCGGGCCGGGCGCCGAGGAGGAGTTCAGCGCCCCGCGCGAAGAACGCGGAGCGCCGGTCACCGGCTTGCAGGAATTGCTGCTGGCCGCATTGCAGGCGCGGCGAAGGCGGCGTCCGGACACCCACGAATCGCGCGAAGCCCCGCCCCGCACCAGAAGCCCGGGCGGCTGCCTGATGCGCTTCGTGCTGCTCATGGTGTTTTTGTTCCTGGTCATGATGAGCGGAATGTTCGTGTTCGGCAATTCGCTGCTGCGCCTGTTCATGCCCTACTGATGGCGCCGCGCCCTGTCAGGCCGAATTATTTTTCGCTCCTGAAAGCATAGCTGCCTGCCCATATGCAGCATGCGCTTTAGGCGTATTTGACTCTTATTTTGGCAAAAACAGCAGCCAGTACACCAGCATCAGGTTCAGCAGCGCCGACACCGCCAGCGCGATTTTCCAGATCGCCGTCGGATCGCGCTGGATCAGCGGCGTGGGCTGCGGCGCCGTCAGCGGCCGCGACGCGCCGCGCTCCAGCGCGAGCAGCAACTCCTCGGCGGTTTCGAAGCGCCGGCGCTTGTCGCGCGCCACGGCC
>JAQGMN010000452.1 GCA_028292345.1 Polaromonas sp.
TGTCGTATTCGAAGCCGCCGTGGTCGGCCACCAGCCGGCGGGTGTGGGGGCTGTCGCGGCCGGTGTACCAGCCCAGCGGCCGCTGGCCGGTCAGGCGCTCGATGATTTCCATGCCGCGCGCCATGTGTTCGCGCTCGACGCTTTCGTCGATGCCCTGGTAGTTGATCCAGCGCCAGCCGTGGCAGGCGATTTCATGGCCCAGCTCCACGAACGCCGCCGTCGCGTCCGGCGCGCGTTCGAGCGCCATGCCCACGCCGAACACCGTGAGCAGCAGGCCGCGCTTTTCAAACTCGCGCAGCAGGCGCCACACGCCAACGCGCGCGCCGTATTCATAGATGCCCTCCATGCTCAGGTGGCGGGCGGCGTAGGCGGGCGGGCTGGCCATCTCCGACAGGAACTGCTCGCTGCCGGCGTCGCCATGCAGCACCGAGTTCTCGCCGCCTTCCTCGTAGTTCAGCACGAACTGCACCGCGATGCGCGTGCGGCCTGGCCAGCTGGCATGGGGCGGTTTGCGGCCGTGGCCGGCCAGGTCGCGCGGATAGGGAACCGGTGGGAGCGTGTTGTCGGGCATGTGGGAATCAATCTTCAAAGAGGCCGAAGTGCATCGGCCAGGTCAGTGGAGTCGGGGTCGAGCCGCAGGTTGCGCTGCACGCTGGCGATGTGCCGGTCCATCAGCCGGGCGGCGGCGCGGGCATCGCGCTTTTCCAGCACATCGACGATCTGCACATGCTCGTGATGCGATTGCTCGGCCGAATGCGACGACTGGTACATCAGGGAGATCAGTGACGAGCGGTTCAACAGGTCCGTCAGCCACTGGGCGAGCACTTCGTTGCCCAGCATGCGCGCCAGGAGGATATGAAAATCAGCCAGCAGCCGCGTTCGGCCCGAAATGTCGGTGCGGTGGATGGCCTCCTGCTCTTCGCGCAGGTGAATGCGCAGCTGCCTGATCTGGATGTCGGTGATGCGCGCGCAAAGCTGCCGCACCATCGCCGTCTCGATCATCGTGCGGACCTCGGACACCTGGCGGGCCTCCTGCACGCTGGGAATGGCCACGAACGCACCGCGCGCGGGCTCGAGCGTGACCAGATGGTCGCGGCTGAGCTGGTTCAGGGCCTGGCGCACGACGGTCCGGGACACCTTGAAAATGTCGGCGATCTTCTGTTCGGTCAGCTTGGTGCCCGGCATCAGGCGCCGCTCGATGATCGCCGTCGTGACCGACTCCACAATGCGCTGCGTCGAGCCGGGCGGCGCAACCGCGTCCCTGCTGCCGACGACCTGAAGTTTGTCCGGACGCTTCATGAATGGCTGTGCTTGTGTATTCATTGGAATTGATAAAGTGTATACAATTTATTCACGGAGAAGAAATTTTTGTCGCTTCCATGTGCCTGATGGCGCCAGAACCGGTGTTTTTTACAAAAGGAGATTTTTATGGGCCATCTGAGTACCCATGTGCTCGACACCATGAACGGCTGTCCCGCTGCCGGCATGAAGGTGACGCTGCAACGCGTTGACGGTGCAAGCTTCGAGACCCTCAAAGCCCTGACGCTGAACGCGGATGGCCGCAACGACGGCGGGCCGCTGCTGGACGCCGGCAGCATGGCGGTCGGGCGTTATCGCCTGCTGTTCGACGTTGCGGCCTACTTCCGCGCCCGTGGCGCCGTGCTGCCCGAGCCGGCCTTCATCGAGGTGGTGCCGGTTGATTTCGGCATCGCCGACGCGCAAGGCCATTACCATGTGCCCTTGCTGGTCAGCCCCTGGACTTATTCGACCTACCGCGGGTCCTGAGCCCGGGCATGTGAGCCGGCGCCGGTTTTGCTCCGGGCCGGAAACCCGAAAGTTCCTCAACCGCCGCTGACTGGCCGATTTTTTGCTTGGGTTGCATGCACAACGCATTGCATGCACCAAAACCGTGAAGGACGCCCGGGAAAACCCTGTTTAATTCACACGCAAGACTGTATACACTTTTACAACGTCGCCGCGGAGCCCGCGTGTGCCGGCCCTGACAGGTTGGCGCCCCTGGTTGCGACGTCCACTCCTTACAGAGCCCGCCGTGGTGAGGGGACAGCGCAGTGCCTGGGTGCTGCGCGTTCCTATTCCGTGGGCACCGCAATGGACACTGCTTATCTTCTCGACTGGGCCAACCTGCTGCTGCGCTGGGCCCATGTCATCACGGCGATCGCCTGGATCGGCTCGTCGTTTTACTTTGTTTTTCTGGACAGCAGCCTGACCAAACCCGAAGACCCGGAACTGGTCAAAAAAGGCGTGGACGGCGAACTCTGGGCCGTGCACGGCGGGGGCTTCTACCATCCGCAAAAGTACCTGGTTGCGCCCAGGCAAATGCCCGAGAACCTGCACTGGTTCTACTGGGAGGCTTATTCCACCTGGCTCACGGGTTTTGGCCTGTTCACGGTGCTTTACCTGTTCAATGCCGGCACCTTCCTGGTCGACAAAAGCGTCTACGACTGGTCGGCCGGTGCGGCCATTGGCGCGTCGCTGGGCTTTCTGGTCGTCTGCTGGGGGGTCTACGACATCATCTGCCGCGTTTTTGGCCGCCGGAAGAACGGCGACCTGATCGTCGGCGCCTGCATTTTTGCCTTTGTGGTGTTGGCTTCCTGGCTGGCCTGCCAGCTGTTTGCCGGGCGCGCCGCCTTTTTGCTGGTCGGGGCGATGCTGGCCACCACCATGAGCGCCAACGTGTTTTTCTGGATCATTCCCGGCCAGCGCAAGGTCGTGGCCCAGCTCAAGGCCGGCCAGCCGGTCGATCCGGTCCATGGCTGGCGGGCGAAGCAGCGCAGCGTGCACAACACCTACTTCACGCTGCCGGTGCTGATCGCCATGCTGTCCAACCATTACGGCTGGCTGTACGCCGGCAAGCACAACTGGCTGGTGCTGGTGCTGCTGATGCTGGCCGGCGCCCTGATCCGCCACAGTTTCGTGGCGCGCCACAAGGCCGGTGTGCAGGGCCGGCGCGCCCCGTGGGAGCATGCGGTCATCGGCACCGTGCTGGTGCTCGGCGTGGCGATCTGGCTGGCGCCGCCGCCGTCGTCGGCCGGCGCCATCGCCGCCGCGGGCAAGCCGGTGAACTTTGCCGAGGTCAAGTCGGTGATCGAGCAGCGCTGCGTCCTGTGCCACAACGCCCAGCTTCAAAACAAGGGCGTGGCCCTGCACACGCCCGAACTGCTCAAGCAGCATGCCCAGGCGGTCTACCAGCAGGCCGTCGTGCTCAAGCTGATGCCCATGAACAATGCCACGCAGATCACCGAGGACGAACGCGCCCTGGTCAAGCGCTGGTTTGAAGCCGGCGCGCCGGCGAACTGAAAATCCCGCCGGGCCAGTCAGGGCCCGGTCGCGCGGTCCCTCGCCACGCTGGTGGCGCACAGCCTGCATCCGCTGCTGGAGTCGGGCATCTTGCTCACGGCGGTCTCGGCGGTGCTGCTCAACCTGTTCTTCAACGGCGCCCGAGCCGACGTGGCCGGCGCCATCGCGGCGGCGAAGGTGGCCGATGCGCATTGACAGCGCAGCGTTGAAAAATCCCGTTCGCCTTGTCGAAGCGCACCCGCTTCGACCGCTTGCTCACAATTAAATAGCAGCTAGCGCAGGCAGCACAGGCGCTGCAGGGCGATACGGCTTGTAAAACCATTCTTTCCGGGCATGCCGCGCCCTGCGCGCCTGGCCGAACCCATCCGCGCAGCGGATCTTTACAAGCCAAAAAGGCCTGGAGCGCAATATTCGTCTGCACAAGGAGCTATTTATTTGATAGCGCGTGGCACACAAGGCCTGCTAACCCGTCTCGCTGCCATTTCTCGGCGCCTGCAGTATTTTGCGGCGGCGTTTATGCTGAAAGACCTGCGCCGGGCGTATTGCCCGGCGCCCCATCCTCACGGGAGTCCTTCACCATGCGCTACAACCCGCTGGGCCGCACCGGCCTTTTTGTATCCGAACTGTGCCTCGGCACCATGACCTTCGGCGGCTCCGAAGGCATGTGGCGCCAGATCGGCGCGCTGCAGCAGGCCGAGGCCGAGCAGCTCGTCGGCCAGGCGGTCGATGCGGGCATCAACTTCATCGACACCGCCGATGTGTACTCGGAAGGCCTGTCGGAGCAGATCACCGGCCAGGCGCTGAAGAACCTGAAGATCCCGCGCGACAACATCGTCGTCGCCACGAAAGTGTTCGGCCAGACCGGCCCGGGCCCCAATGGCCGGGGGCTGACCCGCAGCCACATCCTCGACGGCGTGAAAGCCAGCCTGAAGCGCCTGCAGCTCGACCACATCGACCTCTACCAGGTGCACGGCTTCGATCCGGCCACGCCCATCGACGAAACCCTGCGCGCCCTCGACCAGCTGGTGCGCCACGGCCATGTCCGCTATGTCGGCGTGTCCAACTGGGCCGCCTGGCAGATCATGAAGGCGCTGGGCATGTCAGAGCGCCTGGGCCTGGCGCGCTTCGAGTCGCTGCAGGCCTACTACAGCGTCGCCGGGCGCGACCTGGAGCGCGAGCTGATCCCGATGCTCCAAAGCGAAGGCGTCGGCCTGATGGTCTGGAGCCCGCTGGCCGGCGGCTTCCTGAGCGGCAAGTACCGCCGCGATGCGCAGGGCCAGGCCGAGGAAGGCAGCCGGCGCATCGCCTTCGACTTTCCGCCGGTGAACAAGGACAAGGCCTGGGACTGCATCGACGCCATGCGCCCCATTGCCGAAGCCAAGGGCGTGTCGGTGGCCCGGGTGGCGCTGGCCTGGCTGCTGCACCAGCCGCAGGTCACCAGCGTGATCGTCGGCGCCAAGCGGCCCGAGCAGCTGGCGGACAACCTTCAAGCCGCGCAGGTCGCCCTGAGCGCTGAAGAACTGGGACAGATCAACGCGGCCAGCGGCCTGGCGCCGGAATACCCCGGCTGGATGTTCGAGCGCCAGGGCGAATACCGGCGCAACCAGGTGGCGGCGGCCGTGCCCAGAAACACCTGAAGCGCAGGCCGGCCGGCCTGGCCGAAAAGCGCTACTGCATGAAGCCGATCCGCCCCTTGCCGGCCGCGCTGCGCGGCAAATCGTCGACCTGCAGCAGGCCCCGGCTGGCCAGCCGCGCATTGCCGAAGGCGGCCATCAGCGCCCGGCGCATTTCCCGGGGCACCAGGGCCGACAGCCGGTCGAGCACATCGTCGGGCGGCGCCTCGTCGAAGCGCGAGCCCCAGTCGTGGCCGGCGCGTATCGACTGGTACAGCCGCAGCGCAATGTGCCGCGCCTGCGCGGGCGTGAGCGGCTCGATCTCGAACACGTTCATGCGGTTCAGGATCGGCTTGGGAATGCCGCGCTCGTCGTTGGCGGTGGTGATCCACAGCACCTGGCTGGCGTCGATCGGCACTTCGGCGAACTCGTCGACGAAGGACGACGCCGTGTCGTGCTCCAGCAGGCTGTACAGCGAACCCAGAGGGTCGTACTGCGCGTCGCTGGCGGCCTTGTCGATCTCGTCGATCACGATGACGGGGTTGGCATAGCGGCCATCGACCAGCGACTCGAACACCTTGCCCGGCTTGGCGCCCTTCCACTGCGACGCCGAGCCCGACAGCAGCCAGCCGGCGGTCAGCGAGCCCATCGACACCAGGTTCATGCCGGTGCCGATCAGGTCGGCCAGCTGCCGGGCGAAATGCGTCTTGCCGATGCCCGGCTGGCCGAGCAGCAGCATCGGCGTGACCTCCAGCCCGTCGGCGCTGTCATGGCTGAGCGCGACATGGCGGCGCACGTCGTCGAGCACGTCGGCGAAGTTGGGCAGCGCGTCGTACAGCGGCGCCATCTCGGGAATGCCGCTGGGCTTCATCTGGAAACGCTCGGGGCCGCGCTCTAACATGCGCTCGTAGGTGGCGCGCAGGCTGTCGTGCTCGCGGGCTTCGCTGTGGTGTTGCAGCTTGCCCAGCTTGCGTTCGACATCGGCAATCTGGTAGACGCTGCGCACCCTGGCCACGGGTAGTGTGAAGGTGGGCGCCTGGGGAACGACTTGAATGGATTCCATCGAGCACTCCTTGTGGTTGAGCCGTGTGAACTTCATTCAAACACATCTTT
>JAQGMN010000454.1 GCA_028292345.1 Polaromonas sp.
ACGCCCGGCAGGGCCGGGCAGCCGCCGTAAGTCCATTGCATGATGCCACCGGCCGGATCGGGAACAGCGGCCGCCAGTGCGGTCGTGACCGCATCGGCATGGCTGTCCCCGATGATGATGGCGCTCAGATGGGAGCCGCCATACATGCACGAGGGCGACAAGCTGCCGCCCTGGTCCGCATGGCATTCGCCACGGCGCAGATTGATGTTTTTCGATTCCGCCGACATCACTTCAATGGCCGGCAGGGACCGTCCGGGAACGCCCTCTTCCGCCCGGATCCCCAGCACGGGCGCAGCCACCGCCAGCGCCGTACCCAGCAAGGCCACACCGCCCCAGCCCTGGCGCAGCCGTCCCAATTGCAGCCGGGCGGGCAGTTCGACCAGCCGGTAGGAGAGGTCGCCGAGCACCAGCGTCAGTGCCAGACCGGCTGCGATGGCCAGGGGATGCGCCTGCCATTCCAGGTAGCCCAGCGCCACCATGATCGGCCAGTGCCACAGGTACAGCGAATAGGAGCGCGTGCCCAGCCATTGCGCGGCAGCGTGTCCGGTCCAGGGCGACACGGAACGCGCGGCCAGCAGCACGGCCACCGCGCCCAGCACCGGCACCAGGGCGCGCCAGCCCGGCCAGGGCGATGCGGTGTCAAAGCCCGCCATGGCGCCGATCACCACCGCAAGCCCGGCCGTTTCAAGCGCAGTGCGCTGGCGCCCCGTGAGCACGCAGCGATGCGCCAGCAGCCAGGCCAGTCCGCCGGCAAGCATTTCCCAGGCGCGCATGGGCAACAGGTAAAAAGCCGCCGTGGGGCGCAGCGGTGTGGCAACCACCGACAAGGCGAGCGACACCAGCAGCGCCGCCGCCATCGCCATGCCGAGGGGAACGCGCCCCGGGCGCCACTTCCACACGGCCAGCAGCAGCAGCGGCAGCAGCAGGTAAAACTGCCACTCCACGGCCAGCGACCAGGTGTGCAGCAGCCATTTCTCGTGCGATGCGGCATCGAAATAACCCGCCTCGCGCCAGAACTTGATGTTGGATAAAAAAACCAGGCTGAACACCGCATGGACGCCCAGCGCCGCATAGTCGATCGGCAGCAGCGCCCACCAGCCCAGCACCAGCAGGACCATGCACAGCACGAAGAGTGCCGGCATGATCCGCCGCGCCCGGGCCAGGTAAAAGTCGACCAGCGAGAAACGGCCGCGCTCCAGGCCGGTGACGACGATGCCGGTCATCAAAAAGCCTGAAATCACGAAAAACACATCGACCCCGACAAAACCGCCGCTGAAACCAGGAATGCCGAAGTGGTAAAAAATGACCGCCACAACCGCCCAGGCGCGCAAGCCATTGATGTCGCTTCGAAAACCGGAGGCCGTGGGGGAGTTCTGGGTCACGCAGATGTCTCAGTCCGTTGGTTCAGGGAGCCGGCAGCCTTTGCCCAGGCTGGAGGTGGCACGCATCAGGCAGGCACAAAATCAAAGGCCGTGGGAGTGATCCGCATCAGCCGAACATCACGGTCCGACGGAGATTCAGTCAGTACGGGTCATGCAACATGCGTTCTTCAGCAACTCGCCGTACCGACTGGTCAGCAACGCTTTTTTCCCAAAATAAACAGCGCCATATTTGGTCAAGTGCACCCTGTCTGTGCTGATGGGAAGACCCCTTTCGTCAGTGATGGGAATTTCGCCATGTTTCACCACCCGTGACATTAAGGACAGGTAGTTTTCAGCTGGAACCTGGGCCAACAGCTTCTGTTCAGACTCGATTGTTTCTGCAGGCAGCGGATTGAACTGGTTGGCCTGCTCTGCCGGTGGCAGCCTGATGATCCAGTTCAGATTGTGCCCAAAGGCCTTGGGGCCCGAATAAAATAAGTTGAATCCATTTTTTTTAGAGTATTCAATGTTTTCCTTGATGCATCCTTCTTTATAGTTGCTTGCAAAAACAACGATATCGGCATCCTGTACGAGTTTTTTATAAATGTTATTTTTGAAAGGAAGTATGCAGTCGCCAAATTCATCCTGGTAGACGATTTCAACATTTGACATGTCAAAGGTTTCCGATGTCATGTTGACGAAATCCCTGCCGGTGCTATTCCCCGTAACCAGGACATTAATCTTTGAAAGATCGGAAAAGCGGTCTTTTTTATAGTCGAACACGCGTTCGTTGTAAATTCTCTTGTCCAGGTCCTGAATGGATACGTTGTCAGGAAATACCCGAAGCGGCATGCCATAGCTTTTGTTCAGGTACAACCCGCCGATCAGAAATGCCGCAGAGCAAAGTACCGCCCCCAGGAATATCGCGTTTCTGGAGAAAAGGCTTTTGTCGCGGAATGGGATTTCGACAAATTTCCAGCTGAGATAGGCGATGAAAAAGGTGGTGACGGTCAGAAGCGCTGTCATGCTGCTGCTGGGTGTGTTCACCAAATAGATGCGGGAGAAGCTGAAAAGCGGCTGGTGCCATAAATAGGAACTGTAGCTAATCAACCCAAAGCCAACCGCAAATTTGTTTCCAAGTAATTTTCCAGCGAAAGTTTGTTCAGAGGCATAGACAATGATCAATGCAGTCCCTATCACTGGAACAAGCGTAAATAAACCAGGCGAAGGTTGATTGATGCCGAAAGTGAATATGGCAACAACGATCAGCAGCAAGCCGACAAAACTCAGGAAATTACTTTGAACCGGATCATTTGAAAGCGATGTTTTGTTGCTCAGGTAAAACGCGGTCAATGAGCCCAGGAGTATTTCCCATGCCCTGGTGGGCAAGAGGTAAAACGCCAAATCAGGTGACTTGGCAACTCCCCATGTGGCCAGCAACAGGCTTATTGTTGCAATAATAAAAACAGTTGCGCCAAGGTATCTTCGAAAATACTTCCAGCCAATTATCAACACAAATGGAAAGACAATATAGTATTGCTCTTCAACGCCCAGGCTCCATGTGTGAAGCAATGGCTTGTATTCGCTTGCCAGCGCCCAGTAGCCTGAAGTAAGCGCCAGCAATACATTGTTGGAAAATAATGTTGTGGCAAAAACAGACTGGCCGAAATTCTTGAACTCATCCGGCATCATCCAGAAGTAAGCGAAAAGTGTGCTGATCAGCATCACCAAATAAAGACAGGGAA